>JBEEGK010000385.1:0-5788 GCA_041166845.1 Acidobacteriaceae bacterium | reverse complement strand
GCTCGCGACTAGCCGAGCTTATGCCCTGCTGAGCGCCTCGCTGGGCGGGCAGGCGCGGCTGTGGTCGTATGTTGACGATTTCCGCTACATGGCGCTGGTCTGCTTCGGATGCATCCCAATCGTTTTCATGCTGAAGAAGGCGATTGGAAAACGCGGAGTCAGCGCGGGGCACTAAAAGCAATCTCGCCAAAGAAACGCAGGTTCCAAATAAGGCCGAAGGCGAACTTGTGACGGCTCGACATATTCAGAAAGCTGATATATTTACCGTCATATTCGAGAAAATTAGGAAAAGAAGAGCAGGGAGAAGGAGCGGCACTCATGGCAAAGAGCGTTAATAAAGTTATTCTCATCGGAAATCTCGGCAAGGATCCCGAGGTCAAGTACACACCCAGTGGCACTCCGGTCGCGAAGCTTACTTTGGCCACCAACGAGCGCTTTAAAGATAAAGCTGGCGAATGGCAGGACCGAACTGAATGGCACAACGTCGTGGCGTGGCAGCGTCTCGCTGAGATTGCAGGGGAGTATCTGAAAAAGGGAAGCAAGGTTTACATCGAAGGCCGCCTGCAAACGCGCTCCTGGGAGGACAAGCAGACAAATCAGAAGAAATACATGACGGAAGTTGTCGCCGGCGATTTGGTGCTTTTAGGAGGACGCGGCGAGGGCGGTGGAGGCGGAGGAGATTTCGCAGGCGGATCGCGCGCAGGATCGGGCAACAATTTCGATCAGCGAACTCCGGAACCAGAGCCGGCAGGCGCGTCGCCGATTAGCGATGAGGACATACCTTTCTAGGCCGGGCGTCTGGTCGGTATTTAAGATGCGGCTTATGTAGACCTCCGCCCCCTACAAGTTGTCATCCTGACGCAGCGCAAGGCTTCGCTCGCGAAGGCTTGCAAAGGAAGGATTCCTGCATTCCCATATGTGATGTCGAAAAAATGCAGAGATCCTTCGTAGGGAGTTGCGCGCAAGCGCGAAACTCCGCGTCCTCAGGAGGACAAATATTGAGCTTTTGATGTTTTGATCAAAGGCCTATGCCGTGAATAGGTGATAGAGCATAAAGTACACAATCACTCCAGTCACCGAAACATATAGCCAAAGGGGATAAGTCCAGCGGGCGATTGCCTTGTGGCGATCGAAGCGCTCACGCAAGGCACGGCTCAAGGTGATGATCACCAGGGGAACAATTGCGATTGCCAGAGTGACGTGCGAAATCAGAATTGCGAAGTAGACCGGACGCGACCATCCTTGCCCTTGAAAGCGCACTGATCCGACGTGCGCGTGATAATAAACATACGAAGTCAAAAACAGAGTGGATGAAATCAGCGCGGTGATCATCGTCGCCCGGTGAGCGGCGACGCGTCCGCGCCGAATGAAGCCGTAACCAATCAGCAAGAGGATTGTGCTCGCGCCATTTAGCGTCGCGTTAATTTTTGGGAAGATGGCGTATTGCGCTGGGACCTGCAAAGTCACAGGAATCATGCTGCGGGCCGAGTGGAGCGGCGGTTCACCATGATGAAGGCCAATCCGAACATGAACAACGAGAACAGCACCAGCGTTGCCAACGATTCAGACAGCGAAACATTACCCTGGCTTGCAGGATACAAAAGATCGCGCAACGCTTGGACTCCGTAAGTGAGAGGATTAATCCGCATCAAAAAGCGAAGCCATCCCGATGCACCCGAAAGCGGAAACAGCGCGCCCGAAAGCAGCCACAGCGGAATCAGAAACAGATTAATAATGGCATGAAATGCCTGCGAGGAATCCATCGGCCAGGCGATGGCGAAGCCGAGCGCGGTAAGGGCAAACGACACCAGGAAGACTGTCAACGCCACCAACGCTAGCGCTCCGAAGCCGATATGTACTCCGACGAAAGGCGCGAACGCGAGGAATATCAGTCCCTGAATCGTGGCGAGTGTCGTTCCTCCCATCACTTTCCCCAGCACAATTGCAGAGCGCGACACGGGCGCGACCAGCACTGACAGTAAGAAGCCTTCTTTGCGGTCTTCAATGACTGACATCATGGTGAAAATAGACGTGAACAACACGATCATGATCAACGCGCCAGGATAGAAATAATCGAGATAGTGTTGTCCGCCTGCGCCATTCGATTCCGACCTGAACGAGGTTCCGAAGCCCGAGCCAATGACGATCCAAAACAGCAACGGCGATGCGATCACTCCGATCACGCGGGATCGCTGGCGGTAGAAGCGCACAATTTCCCTCCACCACAGGGTGAAAGCTGGCAGCCAGACATCGTTGCCGTGACTCACGTTCGGTCGGGGAAAGGTTGCAGCGTGGGTCGCCATTAACGTTTCTCCAATTCGGTCCGCGCCGGGGCAGACTCAGTCCAGAAACGGTGTCCTGTACGCCGGATAAAAACGTCCTCCAGTGAGGGCTTGCTTACCGAGACTGAATCAATGTCCCCTGGGAATGCCTCGACGACCTCGGTGATAAAGCGGTGTCCATGCTCGCGCTCAATTCGTACCTGTCCTTGCAGTACTTGAGTTGCGATGTTAAATCGCATGCTCAACTTTTCCGCCAGCGATTCGGGATCTTTTGCTTCGAGCACAATAACGTCTCCACCGATTTCCTCTTTCAAGTCGGTGGGAGTTCCCAGAGCGACTAGCTTGCCTTCGTTTAGAAATGCGAGGCGGTCGCATTTGTTGGCCTCATCCATCAGGTGAGTCGCGACAATGACTGTGACCTGTTCTTCATCGCGCAAAATTTGCAGATAGCGCCAGAGATCAATGCGGGCGCCAGGATCGAGGCCCGTCGTCGGTTCATCCAGTAACAAGACTGAGGGGTGATGCAGAAGTCCTTTTGCCAGCTCTAATCTGCGCTGCATTCCGCCGGAGAAAGTTTCGGCTTTCTCATTGGCGCGATCAGCCAGTCCGACGTGCGACAACATTTCATGAATGCGAGATTTCAGTGGTTTGCCGCGCAGTCCGTAAAGGTGTCCCTGATGCATGAGGTTTTCGTAGGCTGTGAGCTTCACGTCAATACTCTGCGACTGGAAAACGACTCCGATCTGGCGCCGGAGCTGACTGGGCTCTTTAGCGATATCAAATCCCGCGATCACAGCCCGCCCAGCCGCTGGAACCATCAACGTGGAGAGAATGCGGAACATGGTCGTCTTCCCGCTGCCATTGGGCCCCAGTAATCCAAACAACTCGGCCCGGCGGACTTCGAACGAAACTCCATTAAGCGCGATGCGGCTGTCGTAGCGGTGTACGAGATTCTGCACAGAAATAATTACGGACGAAGCAGCGTTGTGCGGATGAGAGCCGGCGGTAAGCGGCAAAGCAGGGGTTCTTAAGGCCACGGTCTATTCTACGACGAGAAAAGCTTCGAAGACTGATGAGTGTAACGTTTCGAGAAACTAGGCTGTTACGGTTTCTCGAGCTTTCCCGGCGAGTCGGCCTTGAGCAGGGAATGACAAATGCCGCCAGACTTGCAAGGTGAAGATCACGGTGCTTGCTAGCAGCAATGCTCCGACAGCCACGTGCGCCACGGTTGAGATCACCATCGAGAGTTCAGGTTGCGCCGCATCTCTACCCCAGGCGACCCTGGTGGTGAAAGCCACGAACCCCAGGCATAGCTGAGCGATCAGCAATGACAACATCGTGATGGCAGGGCGCCGGATCGCTTCGATCTTCGAATATTGCGACAACGCTCGCACCACTGTCCATGTCAACACCGCGGCCACCACTGGCGCGTTGACCACGTGAGGCCACCCACTCAATCCGTGATGGCGAAACATGGCTCCGAGTAGCAATTGCGCGTACAACACAAAAACAGAGAGCAATCCGAGAGAAAGAAGATGCGGACGATGATTATCCTGCGCGATCGCCGGCGCGTCTTCCACCCACTGGCGTCCGGTGAAGAGAGCGATGGCGCAGGCAATGCAGAGAAAAGTTTGTCCGACAGCTGCGTGCGCGGAAGAAACCGCTGGAGGCAGAAAGAAAATCACCGTCAATCCGCCGAGAATTCCTTGCGCTATCACCGTGCCAAGCGCTGCGATTCCGAGCGCTTTCATCCAGCGGCGGCGGTCTGTGCGCCAAGTCCAGATCGCAATCGAGATCGTAAGGAGACCGATAAATTCGGCAATCATGCGATGCGAGTGTTCGTAGCGGATGCCGCCGGTCCAGGGGGGAATTTTATAGAACGACCCATAGGACGTCGGCCAGTCCGGGACAGACAATCCGGCGTCATTGCTGGTAACAAGTGCACCCGCCACGATGAGAGGGAACGTGGCGCATGCCACGAATATTGCGAAGAGATGGTGGGCGCGACTATATGGAGTGGAAGAAGTTCGCACGGCGCGAGATGAAGGTTGACTTTGGGTTTGTAACATTGCGCAGCACACCACTGTTTCAGGAACGGAATAGTTTATCAAAACCAAGTCAGACGCCGGACTTTACAGCATGCGGCTCCAGATAGGCATCCGATTGCATTGCCTCGATGATGGAATCCGCGAACTCTGATGTTCCCGCTTGTCCCCCCACGTCGCGCGTGAGTTTTTCCCGGCTGCGATAAACGTATTCCAACGCATGAGTCAACTTTGTAGCCGCGTCGTACTCCCCGAGATGTTCGAGCATCAGCAAAGAAGATCGAAGCACAGCGGTGGGATTCGCTAGATTTTTCCCGGCGATGTCTGGAGCCGATCCATGTACCGCCTCAAAGATCGCGCAATCCTCTCCGAGATTGGCGCTGGGGACGAGACCCAATCCGCCTACAAAGGCCGCGCAAAGGTCGGAAATAATATCGCCATACAAATTTTCCATCACCAGCATGTCGTACTGATACGGATTCATCACCAGCTGCATGCAGGTATTGTCAACAATGTGCTCACCGTAAGTGATCTCCGGATATTCCTTCGCCACGGTGCGGGAGCAGCGCAGGAACAGGCCGTCAGAAAGCTTCATGATGTTAGCTTTGTGGATGGCATGCATTTTCTTTCGTTTATATTTCCGCGCGTATTCAAATGCAAAGCGGGCAATCCTCGTGGACGCCTTTTCCGTGATGATCTTGAGGCTCTCGACTACTCCCGGGACGACCTCGTGTTCGAGACCTGAATACAGGCCCTCGGTGTTTTCGCGAACGATAATGAGGTCAACATTAGGGTAACGAGTGGGAATATGCGGAAGGTTTCGAATCGGTCGAAAATTGGCATAGAGCTCGAACTTTTTTCGCAGCTCGACATTGATGCTCGCGAACCCGCCTCCGATTGGAGTGCTGATCGGCCCCTTTAGTCCCACGCGGGTGCGCTCGATGGATGCGATCAGCTCCTTTGGGATGTATTCCTTGTATTTCTCAAAAGCCTCTGCCCCCGCGGCGAAACTTTCCCACTCGAACTTTACTCCGGTCGCTTCCAGTACGCGGACCGCTGCCTGGGTTACTTCGGGGCCGATTCCATCGCCCGGAATGAGTGTGACTTTGTGAGCCATGCCAAATGTTCCTTGCTATATTTTAGATATTCAAGTGAGAAACTTAAATCTTTGCCGGTGCTTTCGCGCGCGTGTCTGGAGCCTCTTTGCTCTTTAGCAGATCTTTCAATTCTGTCATGAATTCCTGGACGTCTTTGAAGTCCAGATAAACGGACGCGAACCGCACGTAGGCAACTTTGTCGTAGCGGCGCAGGCGGTTCATGATCAGTTCTCCGACTTCGGTGGTTTTGCGCTCCCGCTCCGCCGATTCGATGACAAACGACTCTGCTTCATCCACGATCTGTTCGAGCTTTCCAATGGGAACGGGACGCTTTTCGCATGCGCGAAGCAGACCGTTCAGAACT
>JBEEGK010000384.1:0-5075 GCA_041166845.1 Acidobacteriaceae bacterium | reverse complement strand
CTCAGTCCAAAAGCCTGTTCGCGAACGCCATTTTTCAACAAGCAATTGCAGCGTTCAATGGGGCAGACTTCTTCGGAGCCCATGAACTTTTCGAAGACTTGTGGCGAGTTGCGCCCGAAGCCGAGAGACTTTTTTTGCAGGGACTGGTGCAGATTGCGGTCGCTTTCCATCACGAGAGCGAGGGCAATCGGACTGGCGCCGAGTCGGTGATGAGGCGTGCATTGAAAAATCTATCGGGCTACCCCGACCAGTTTGCCCGAGTTCAGTTAGGTCCTCTGCGAAAATCTCTACAGGAATGGACGCAGTCTTTTGGCGACGGTGCACCGTCACCTCCGTTGCCACAGTTAATCGTTCGCAGCGCGGAGAGGTCACTTTCCGGAAAACCGGGAAATCAGAAATCCCGCTAAAAGCCGCACCAGAATTACTGGTAAAATCGCAGCCGCGTGACGGCATCCCAAAAGGCAGCAAAAAAAACACACGGGACTTCCACCCGAAGGTCAGCAAATCCCAGAGTGGACGCAGTCCCACTTCTCGATTTACATCGTCAATATCAGAGCATCCGAAGTGAAGTATTAGCCGCGGTCGAGCGCGTATGCGCTTCCCAAAAATTCATTCTAGGCACTGAGGACGAAGCCTTAGAGCGAGAGATTGCTGCATTCACCGGTGCGGCAGCCGGCGTTGCGTGTGCCTCCGGGACGGATGCTTTATGGCTTGCCCTCCTCGGCGCTGACGTTGGCCCGGGCGATTTCGTCATCACAACGGCCTTCAGCTTTTTTGCTTCTGCCAGCGCCATAGTACGTGCCGGTGCGCGTCCCATATTTGTTGATGTAGACCCCGGCACACTGAACGTAGATCCTGTACGAGTTCGAGAGGCGGTCCGCCACGGCAGCTCCCACAAAGTTCGTGCGCTATTGCCCGTGCATCTTTACGGCCAGAGCGCTGACATGGATCAGCTACAGAGCGTGGCTGACGAATTTCATCTCCAGATTATCGAAGATGCCGCGCAGGCGATCGGTGCGGCCTGGGGAGACCGTCGCGTAGGATCAATCGGTGCCGCCGCGGCATTCAGCTTTTATCCAACTAAAAATTTAAGTGCTTACGGCGACGCTGGACTTGTCACCACCAACGATCTCGATCTTGCGGAGCATTTGCGCCGCCTGCGTAACCACGGCAGCTCCCGCCGCTATCATCACGAAGAATTCGGATGGAATTCCCGGCTGGACGAAATTCAGGCGGCCATCCTCCGCGTAAAGTTGACGCATCTCGAAGAATGGAACCGTGAGCGTCGCGAACACTCCGAACTCTATAGCCGTCTCCTATCCGACTCAGGACTGCTGGAGCAGGGAAGTAAGTCGCCGATCAAACCCGTAGAAATATCCCCAAAGGCGCACCATGTATCCCATCAGTATGTCGTGCGGGCCGTACGGCGCGACGAACTAAGAACGTTTCTGACGGACCGCAAGATTGGGACGGAGATTTATTATCCGGTACCGCTTCATCTGCAACCCAGCTTTGCCTATCTCGGATATCGAGAGGGAGATCTGCCGGAATGTGAACGAGCGGCGCACGAAGTTCTCGCGCTTCCAATGTTTCCTGAATTGCTAGAGGAAGAGCAGCGCTGGGTGGTGGAGAGCATCGCCGACTTTTACGCGTGACGTTAACCCCGATGCCGCTCCTTCGGGACGTCTTTCTGCTCCCCAGGCGCAAGGACGCGTCGCACGATGGGAGTATTCAGTTTGTACTTCCGCTCCGTGATGTTGCCGGCTTCATCTTTCATATGCACGACGAAGACCGGTAGCGTCCCTTCCTTTTCAAAGCTTTCCTGAGAAACTGTAACTGGCAGCACGCCATTTAATTTGCGCTCTCGATAAGCAGTCTCATAGCGGTGACGCCGAACGTTCCAGGTGAAAACTCTCACCTGATCAAAGTCAAAGGGCATTCCCTCTTTCGGCTGAGTGAACAGGACAAGATATTGAGATATCTTCTTGTCGCCGTCGTTCACCTGGTTCAGTACGAATGACGCGACCATGCGCTGTCCCTCGGCATATTGAGCAATCTCAATGGGAACATCGAGATCCACCATTCTGGAAAGGATCCAACCCACGTGCTGCTGAGAATCCCGCACCAGCCACCAATCTTCTAACAGGCCCGGTGCCGCTTTCGCAGATTTGTTCGCGCCCGGCTTTGCGGATGCGTTACTTGTAGCTTTTTCGGCGGAAGCGCGCCTTAGCAGGGAAACCTTCGAGCCCTCATTCAACTGGTAAAGATGATCGGTGTCCCTGCCGGGAGCGAGATGAAGATTACTCTCGTTGTGGGTGATGCCCGCGGCCTGTACCGGAGATTTCTGTTCATCCCGCGCCAATTTCTGGAACTGGTCAAAGACATCTTGAGTGACCAGATTGCGTTGTTCCACCCAACCCTCGGCGCCACTCGATGTCCGAACTCTTGCAAATCGGCGTTCTCGGTCCAACACCTCAACCCGCTCGCCATTCTTCGCGACGCCACTCTTTTCATAGACCGCGGCCAGATGGTCGCGAAGGATCGCTTGCGCCGCCGAAACATACGCGAACTCCTGTGCGCCATGTCGGCCATGTCTACAACCGGATGCGAGCAGCGCAGCGGCCAACAAGCATGCCGATAGTGCAACGGCAGCAATTTGTGAGGGTAGTTTCCGCAAGTTACAAACACTATAGCGCAGGACAGCGGAGCAGACTTCGAGGGACGGTTAACCGATCAATCACCTGCGGTCAGAAGGATTTCCCACAAGGGAAATCCTTGCAGAATGTTCTCAAATCCTTTACGGATTAACGGTCAGGCCAGTCTGTCCCGTAATATTTCCTGACGTCGCGCTAATCGTGGTTACCTGAGCAGATGTGACAGACGGTGCCGCTGTGAAGAGTCCGGCACTGTTGATTGTACCCGCGCTGGAATTCGACGAATTCCATTGCGCACTTGATGTAATGTCGTGCGCGACACCGTCCGATGTCGTTGCAATAGCAGTAAATTGCACCGTCGTGCCTTGCAGCGTGCTGCTATTGGTTGGGGTGACTGCTATGCGAGTGATGTTGCCGAGTGAGACAGTGAGCGTGGTGGTACCGGTAACCGTTCCGGAGGCCGCGCTCAGCTGTGCTGTGCCTACCGAAACCGCAGTCACCAAACCGGTCGTGCTGATGCTGGCAACAGTCGAGTCAGAGCTGCTCCAAAACAAATTGGAACTTAGTGTCTTGGTCGTGCCGTCGTTGAACGTTCCAGTCGCGCTCATTTGCAGGGTATTGCCCTGCTGAATCGTGGGTGTGGGAGGCCCAATGGTTACGGACGTGAGCGTTGGATTTACGAAAAAGCCGGTGCATCCGGCACCGAAAGCCACGATTAGAAGTATCGCAAAGGCGGCTAACGTCTTAAGATTGCGCGAATCGTTTGGCATAGGGGGAAAGTCCGCAGACGAACTCTCAATGATCGTCTGTGCGCCACTTATGGAGGAATTGTAGCAGACGATATTCGCCTCGTTGTGGCCACCAGTACATCGTCACTTATTAATTGTGTGCTTCCCCTGCTGATCGAAAACCACAAAATTTTACATTCAAGCGTGAATGCTTATTTCCCGTGAAACTCTGTTCATTCCGACCGAAGAAATTGATTCGCGTAGCGGATCAAAGAGGAGTGGAGGGACCCTGCTTTTCCTTGGCCAACGTCGAAATGATTATTGTACTTTTGGCGATTTCTCATCCGCGGCCTTTTCTTCGTCTGCATGGATGTCGCCGTCTTCATCGGCATAAAACGACCGGTGTTCGGCGTCGAGCTGCTTGGGCGTCATGGTGAGTTGATACCCGTCTTTGCTCTGGCGAAAGGTGACAGTGTAATCTCCGCGATCAGTCGCAGTCATGCGGCGAGTGAACGATCCCGTATGTACGAGTTCGTTCAGCGACTTGGCATACTTGTCATTCTTCCTGTTGTACTGCTTTTGAGCGCGGATCACGGTACGCATGTAGCCCAGGGCCTTAGCTTCCGAATCCGAGCGCGCCGGATCTCCCTTGAATTTAGGCTGATAAGCCGTCTGCCCCGAAAGCGTCAAGCATGCTGCCAACAGCACTGTCAAAATGCAGACCAAACCGGATGCTAATTTCGTCATCTTTCCTCATTCCTTACAATGAATTCCACGCAGCGCCCATTGTATGTTACTGGCGTAATTGCCAGACCGTTACTTTGCTTTGGATATCGGGATTTTGACGTTATGCTAGCGATATCTTTCAAGTAAGGAACCGCATGAAAGCTGCAATGGCAAGAAAACCGGTCATCCGTATTGCCGTGGTGGAAAGTGATCCGCTACGGTTTGTTGGATTTCGCGCCCTGTTCGATTCCGAATCGGATTTCGAACTGGTATCGGCCTCGCTCCCTGAAATTGGCACGCTGGAGAACATTGATCTGGTGCTGCTCGGTAACCGTAGCGGGCAAAACCTGTTCGACACCATGGCCAGTCTAAAAGCAACACGCCCTGACCTTCGCATCATCGTCACGGGCTCGGGAGTGGACGAGGAAACTATCCTCAAAGCCATTGCGGCCGGCGCAAAGGGCTATGTGGACGAAGCTGCCTCACCCGCCGAATTCGTGCAAGCGATCCGAATTGTCAGCAAAGGTTCCGTATGGGCCCCACGTCATGTGCTTTCCATGTTTATCGAGCGAGTCAGCTCTTCTCCGGGACGCATCTTCCCAGCGGGACGAGTAACTTTCACCGATCGCGAAAAAGAAGTGCTGGAAATGCTCGTCGTGGGCCGCTCGAACAAAGAGATTGGCTCCGCTCTTGGCATTGAGGAACGTACCGTAAAAGCTCACGTTGCGAAGCTGATGCGCAAAGTGGGCGTGCAGAACCGGATTGCACTCTCCGTGCATGCGATCACGCATTCGCTGGTCATCGCCAAATAGGGACACTTCCTTGGTTACTTTAGGACAGTGTCCTGCGTAATCTTGTCGGCTTTCGCTCCCAAACGCATACTCCATTCACCTACCACAGAACCTGGGAGATGGGGTTGGGAGCGGAGATTTAGGGTCACTGCTTCCAACCCCACATTTTTTTGCCC
>JBEEGK010000383.1:0-11699 GCA_041166845.1 Acidobacteriaceae bacterium | reverse complement strand
CAAAGCCCCTCCCCGGAGGGGATGGGCTTTCCTTGCTCATGACGTGAGTTTATTAAGGTGCTACGAAGATCAGTGGTTTCGACCGGGGAAGCACTTCGCCGATCTCGACGGCGGGAACTCCGGCTTTCTTAAGGTCCTCTGTGAGTTGCTGAGCCGAGGTTTCAGCGACGGAAATCAGCATCCCGCCCGCAGTCTGAGGATCGAAAAGCATCGTCCTTACTTCGTCGCTGACGTCATCCGAATAGTCGACGACGCATTCCGCGAACTCGCGATTGGCTTTTAGTCCAGCGGGGATGTGGCCGGCGCGAATTGACTGCAATGCGCCATCCAGCAAAGGAATTCGCATCGCGTAAATCTTGAGAGAGACATTCGACGCCAATGCCATTTCGCGCGAGTGGGCGACGAAACCGAAGCCCGTAACGTCCGTTAGGGAATGCACGACGCGCTGATTCTGGTTCGTGCGGCCGATCGTCTCAGCAGCTTTCTTGTTGAGCGTCGTCATGGACGCAGTTGCCGCATCAATCCATGATTGCTGCGCCGCTCCTTTTTTGATCGCTGTCGAGATTACGCCCGTTCCCAGGGACTTCGTGAAGAGCAAGCGGTCTCCAGGCTGGGCGCCGCCATTCGTAAGAACCTTTCGCGGGTCAATCAGGCCAGTGACGGAGTATCCAAATTTCGTCTCTTCGTCACGGACGCTGTGCCCTCCAATCACCGAGCATCCCGCCTCGATCATCTTTGAAAGGCCGCCAGCAAGAATTCTCTCCAGGACCAAGATTTCACCATTTGCCGGGAAGCAAACATGAGCCAAGGCCGTAATGGGACGTCCGCCCATCGAATACACATCGCTCAAGGCATTAGTGGCGGCGATTTGTCCGAAGGTGAAGGGATCGTCCACCATGGGAGTAAAAAAATCCACGGTTTGTACCAGCGCTGTTGCTTTGTCTATCTGGTAGACGCCGGCATCATCTGCGTGATCGAAGCCAACCAGAACGTTGGGATCAGCCTGCCGCGGCAGCTTGCTCAGAACTTGGTCGAGCATCGCCGGACTCAATTTCGACGCACATCCCCCTGCTTTAACGGTCTCCGTGAGTCGAATTGTTTTGGCGTCCGGCATGTGGCTATTGTAACGGGTATAGCGTGGCAGAAACTGCGCACGCGATCTTGCTACTTCAACGACAGATCGGTGACTTGCAGCGTCGGATACGCGTGGTTCCACTCACTGCTGATGTGTTCGAAGGTCAGGCGAAATGGTTTAGTCTGGCCCGGAAGAAGTGGAGATGCGTTGAGATCGGCGGTATCTAAGTATGGGCCGCCGGTTTGCAGCACGTGCAAGGGAACGTCCTCGACCTGCACGTTCTGGCCGAGAGAATCCTGAAATGTCGCGTGAATCAAGCCATGGGTGACGGTTTTCTGGCCGGTGTTCGTGACGTTGCCGTCAATGTAAGTTACCGTGGCTCCGACGAAGTTTTCTGCGGCGCTCATCTTCAAGTCTGAAAGTTTAAGATTGGCTGCGTAGGGATGTGGCTGACGTGAGAAGTTTGAATTTTTCGGAAGCAAGAAGATTGCGAGTCCGACCACAACCAGGACCACCGCAACCCCCAACGTTACGGGCCGCAAGACTGAGTCCGATTGCGGAGCTGCTGGAGCTGGTTCGATGAAGCCGCCCATCGCTAGATTGTACTAGCAGCGGAACAATGCGCTACTGTCCGCCCACTGTAAGTCCTTCAATGCGAATGGTGGGACAGGCCACGGATCCTCGGAACTCCAGGTCGTTGCCAATTTCGGCAATGTTAAAGAAGAGTTCTTTCAAATTTCCTGCCACCGTGATTTCTTCCACTGGATAAGCGAGTTCGCCGCCGGAAATCCACATGCCTGATGCGCCGCGTGAATAATCGCCCGTGACCAGGTTGGCACCGTGGCCGAGAAATTCGGTGACGTAGAGTCCATCTGGAATGGCGGCGATGATCTCTTTCGGCGTTTTGCTTCCCGGCTGCAGAAAATAGTTCCCAGGCGCAATGCCAGGAGTTCCTGCGAGGCCGCGCGCGGCATTGCCAGTCGTGGGCATGGACAATTTCTTCCCAGAATAAGTATTCAACAAATACGATTTCAGGACGCCGTTTTCAATGACCACGGTACGCCGCGTGGGCACTCCCTCTCCATCGAACGGGCTGGTGCCAAAGCCGCCCCGGATCGTTCCGTCATCAATGATCGTCACTCCATCGGCGGCAATTTTTTGTCCCAGTTTGCCAGCAAGAAAGGAAGCTCCGCGATAAACGGAGTCTCCATTCACTCCCTCGAAGATGTGTTCGAGGATGGAATTTGCAACCATTGGGTCGAAAACAACTGGCACGTGGGCTGTTTTCACTTTGCGTGCGCCCAACCGTCGCAACGTTCGCTGCGCCGCAATTTTGCCAACATTCTCTGGTGAATCCAGGCGGTTGAGGCTGCGGGCAACGGAAAACCAGTAATCACGCTGCATTCCACCATCATCAGAATGTGCGATTGGGACGGCAGAAATCGAACAATACGAGCGCTTGAATTCTCCGACAAAGCCGTTGGAATTCGCGAGAATTTTGTGCCCGGTGGCGGCGTCAAAAGACCCGCCTTCAGAATTCTTAATGCGCGCATCGAAATCAAGCGCTGCCTTCTCGGTGCGGCGCGCGTAGTTGATGCGTTCCTCACCCGGAAGCGAATAAACGTCATCAGAGTACAAATCGAGATCACCAGAAATCGAGCCCTGTTGCGATTGATCAGGAATTCCTGAGAATGGATCTTCTGATGTGATTCTCGCCAACTCCAGTGCGGACTTCACCATGCGATCAAGTCCCGCGGCGGAGAAGTCGCTGGAATAAGTGCTGGCGGCGCGTTGTCCTCGAAACACGCGGATGCCGATAGATTTCGACCCTGACTCTTTCAAGGTTTCCACTTGCCCGAGGCGCACTAAGGTGGCGAACTCATCACCTTCGCGGATGACGCATTCGGCGGCGGTCGCTCCGCCCTTCATGGCGCGCTGGACGATGTCCTGCGCAAGATTGCGAAGGTCAGTTTCTATTTTTGTATTGCGGGTCTCGAGTTCGGACGTCGGCATTGGTTCCTTATTAGTGAAATGAAAAGCAGGCTCCTCGACACGTTCTTGCCGCGTAACGCGGCTGCGAGCGGCTCGGAATCACACTCTTATATTAGCTAAATAAAACTATTGCATGAATCCGCCGCCCTCGCGCTTGGCGGTGCCACCTACGGTCAGCCTATCTACTTTAACGGTTGGAATTCCGACTCCGACTGGGACGGCCTGTCCATCTTTACCGCAGGTTCCAACTCCTTCATCCAGCTTGAGGTCGTTACCAACCATTGACACGCCCGTCAGCACATCCGGACCGTTGCCGATGAGCGTCGCTCCCTTGATGGGCGCAGTAATCACGCCGTCTTCGATCAAATAAGCTTCGGAGGCTGAAAATACGAACTTGCCATTAGTAATATCTACCTGGCCTCCGCCAAAGTTCACGGCGTAAACACCGTGTTTCACCGAGCGAATGATGTCTTCGGGATCATCCTGTCCCGCCAGCATGTAGGTATTCGTCATCCTCGGCATGGGGATGTGTTCGTAGCTTTCGCGACGGCCATTTCCGGTATCCGCGACTCCCATCAATCGGGCTGAGAGTTTGTCACTCAAGTATCCCTTGAGGATTCCCTTCTCGATCAGCATGGTGTTCTGCGTCGGATGCCCTTCATCATCCACGTTGAGCGATCCGCGACGCCACGGCATGGTGCCGTTATCCACGATCGTGCATTTCTCGCTGGCAACGCGCTTACCGATGAGGCCGGCGAATGCCGAGGTCTGCTTGCGATTGAAGTCGGCTTCGAGTCCGTGACCAATAGCTTCATGCAGCAACACCCCGGGCCATCCGGGACCGAGAACAACTTCCATATCACCAGCGGGCGCTTCGCGGGCATCGAGTTGCAGAATTGCCTGGCGAGCGGACTCCTTGGCAAAATACTCGGGAGTCTTTTCTCCAAAGAAGAAATCGAGAGCGACTCGGCCACCACCGCCGGAACTGCCGCGAGCATTGTTCGTGTCGGTTTTGGCGATGCAGGAAACATTCATGCGAGCGAGGGGCTGGGAGTCTTCGGCAAAAGTTCCGTCGGATCCCGCCACAAGAATAATCCGCAGCTCGTCCGAATAACTTGCGCGCACTTCTTTGATTCGCGGATCGTAAGCTCGCGCCGCTTTATCGGCACGCATTACTAGTTCCACTTTCGCGGTAATCTCAGCATCCACGGAAGGCAATGTCACTGGATATAAGCTGCGTGCCGGCTTCTCCTGGAAACCGACCGCAGGTGTCTTAGCAGGGCCAGTAGCGATCAGGGCAGCAGTGCGGGCTGCATGAAGAATGCGCTGCGGAGAAAGATCGTCAGTGTAAGCATAGCCAGTGCGCTCGCCCGAAATGACACGCACTCCGCACCCGGCCGAGGTTCCCTGAGAAGCCGACTTCACCATGGATTCATCCACGCCTAAAGAGGTGGATGAAAGAGATTCAAAATAAAGGTCGGCGTAGTCGCCGCCCGCAGAAAGGGCGGCATTCAGATACTGCTCAAGATCGCGTTCAGTCAGACCGTAGTGTTCGAAGAAAAATCTATTTTTGTCCACAGGAATTAGATGGCCTCAGGGTTGGGAAAGACTCGCTTCAAGGTTCTTGTGCTCGTTGGTTCATTATCCCACACGCTCTGGTTCGGACCTTTGTCAGATTGGTTACCCATCACAGACAGCGCAATCAAGAAGTTGTAAACATCCTCGCGTGACGCCGGAATCGCTAGCTCGCACAGTGGAGGACTTTCTCGTCGGATCGAGCGGCGCGGTTGTCATTGAGGATGGCGGAGTTACCTTCGATCTCGCGCAGGCGAAATACTCCATTTCGGGCGAACACAATTAAGTGCATTTTGCATCTCTGGTCGTCTGAGAGAAATGTTGTGCGCCGAAGTCTTGAGGCGGAAACAAGGAACGAGACTCTCCGACTCGCCGTGCAGCGGCTTGGCCACACCAAACCAACCAAGCTGGAAATTTGCCGGGAACGAGACCGGCGTTCAGTAAATGCGCGGCGCACGTCACGCATGGTTTATCAGCGGCAATTGCGACTGACGCTGGAAAGACGTTTGCCCGAATTTAACTATGTCCGCGTGGGCTTGTCGGCAAGCCTGGCCCAGCAGTCATCTGCTCCCGTATATGCGTCGGGACTGGTGCGGCGCGGGCAGTCGGCCTTCGCGGTCCTGGGCGTGAACGAGCAGGAAACGCAAGCTTCTATTGATGCCTCATTAACCTTCGGAATTCTCTGGATGGATTCCTGCCGCAAGCGTTATTCCAACAGAATGGTTATCGAAGGCTTGAAGCTCTTTGTTCCGGCGGGTTGCTCGACGATCGTTCGCGATCGCATGGCGCATCTGCATCCCGAAGCAGCCAAGTGGCAACTTTACGAACTCGATCAGAGGGAAGACCATCTGCGCGAGATTGATTGCTGCGACCGCGGAAACGTCGCACCCGATTGGTGCACTGGACCGACGAGTCGTCCGCCCGCGAGAGATTTGCTGAACCCATCCAGAAAATTCAGGAAATCATGCTGGAAGCTGAGATTGCGATCTTGTCTCCTGCTGAAATTGGATTTCGTTGCCATGGCCTGGAATTCGCACGTGCGCGACTTGCTCACGACGCGACTTCTTTCCGCAGCCATCCGGAAATTGTCTTCGGAGTAGGCTCAAATGAAACCTTATTGCGTGAGAGCAATTCTGCAGCGTTTCGACACATTTTGAGAAGCATCGGCAAGGTCAGGCACCCAGAGGGTCCGAAAGATCATCCGCTATGGAGGCTGCATCCCGAGCGCTGGCTGGAATCACTCGTGGTTCTACAAGTGGATGCGATTGACGGCAGGCTCGACCCGGGAATTTCGTATTCGCAGGTGCCGGCCTTCTCAGCCTCTGACCGCGTGATGGTGGATGTTCTCACCAGCACGCTTGAGGGACGCCTCGCGGTCGTGGAGTTGAAAGCAGATGAGGACATCCATTTGCCGCTTCAGGGATTGGATTACTGGTCACGCGTGGCGTGGCACCAGGCGCGGGGGGAATTTCAGCGCTATGGATATTTTCCCGGACGCGAGTTGTCGGACGAACCGCCGCTGCTATTTCTGGTGGCGCCTGCACTCCATGTTCATCCCGCGACCGACACTCTGCTGCGCTACATTTTTCCGAAGATCGAGTGGAAACTGGTCGGCATTGACGAGCGATGGAGGGAAAACCTGCGAGTTATCTTCCGGAAGAATTCGGCTTCTGGGATCGGACTCGCGAGCCAACAGAATGTCGCGTGAGATTCCTGGGGGCTAGAAATTATTTCTCCTTCCACGCACCCAGCAGCCTGCGCACGTCCACTAATTGTGCGATGTGATAAGCGTTGTGGTCAGCGAGCAACAGCGCTTCGCGCAGGATGGTCTGGCCATCTCCCCAGGGTATTTTCTGAAACAGGTCGGTACTTGAGCTGGCAATTAAATCTTGCAAAGCCTGTGCATCCTGCTTAAAGGTCGTTACGATTTTGTCCCAAGCTGCGGCACCAGGAGGCGCGACGGTCTTCGACCAATATTCGTCGGGCCATTTCGGCGATTTGTGTTTCGCATTGCGGCTGAATTCTAAGATGTCCCACTGTGTGATGCGGAGATGTTCAAGCAGCATCCACGGAGAATGCGGGAAGCCGGCCGGCTTCATGCCCCGCAACCCTGCAGGTAGATCAGATATTACATCCTCGAATTTTGCATGCGCTTCCCCGCCTTTCAGCATGCTGACCAGCTGTTTTCGCAAGGCTTTGTTGGTATCAGTTGGCATGTTCGACTTCCCTTTCTCCGTGATAAACGCGCGAAATTCCTCGCACCAGGCGTCGCATCGGAAGCGTTCCTTTATCGTCACAAAAGAAAATCTCTCCCGCACGGCTACTGCGGTAATACCAACGCTTCAGCATTGCGAGATGCTCCATCGCTTCGAGTGCGCTCTTACCAGTTGAAGCGGACACGGTACCAAGCGCTTCTTGAACGCGCGCTTCCATCAAATGCGATTTCATATGGTCGGGCGCTTGAATGCTGAAAATCAACGGTCCGGAAATAGCTCCGGCATTAATGGTGAAAAATTTCACCGAAAGTGGGCTGGAACTTGCCTGCACAATCACTCCTGTGAGCCGATCTATGCGATGCACGATTTCAGGGATTTGGCTGACAGCGGATTTAACTTTCTCCAGACGCGAATGCAGCGCGGCAGCGGATTCGAAATCCATCGCGGATGACGCCTGGTCACGCTGAGATGACAGCTCCTGCAGCAGCGAATGTCCACTGCTATCGAAGTAAGATTGCACTCGCGCCATCTCGGAGCGGTACTCTTCGTCGCTACAGCCTTTGAAGCATGGCGCCAGGCACATTTTCATTTCCGAATAAATGCATCCGGGAAATTGTGGGTCGGGATGTAGATCATCCACACAGCGGCGAACTTTGAACAAATCTAGCGAGTCACTGGCGAATTTCTCCGCCGCCGGGCGCGATGGAAACGGACCGTAATAAACCGCTTTGCCCCCCGCTCCCCCCAAGCGCGTTGTAACGGATGCTCGCGGGTACTCGTTATCAAGGTGAAGCTTGATCAGCGGGGCAAAACGAAAGCGCAGCCGGCCAGAGTACGTCTTCGGAAAGGTAACCCTGAGCAAACGATAAAGAAGAAAACCGGATTCGAAGTCTGAACCGGTAGAAGTGTATTCGATATCTTTTACTCGATCGCGAAGATTCAGGCGCTTGGTAAGAAAAGTTGGAGGACTGAGAAGACGCTGCAAACGACGCCGCAGATTTGCGGTCTTGCTGATGTAAGGATCAGAACCGGCGTCATGTCCGCGGAGAAGAAACACCGCGGGAGAGTCTGGAACCGCAGTCAGAATTTCCGGCTCACGCAGCGGATCGAACTCGACTCGTTCACTCAGCACATGACAATTCTAGTTTCAGTATGAGAATAAAGAAGAAATACTTAGCGGAAGTTAGCGTTGCGCACCGTCTGCCGAAAATCCTCGCCATCCATCTTAATGATGCGGCACATCTCGTGGAGGCGTGAGCGCATGCGCTCTCCAATGCGGTCTCCGAGAGTTTCATCGCGGGCAGCGCCGCGCGGCCCGGCAACAAACCCGGCGGGCTTGTCGTCAAAATTCGTAGTGATAATCGTGGTGCGCTTGTCGTTGTAGCGTGTGTTTAAAATCAGACTCACCGTGTCCCATACCCAATCCGTGGGCTTGACCGCGCCGAGTTCGTCGAGCAGAAGCACTTCAGTCTCGAATACCGGACGCAGGACTTCGAGCTCCGTGGCTTTCACCGAGTCGTTGTAAGAATTCTGGATCTGCTTCAGCAACTCGCGATAGTCGTAAAACAGGCAGCCGATGCCCTTGCTGCGAATCAGTTCTTTAACGATTCCGGCCGCGAGATGGGTCTTGCCGACTCCGATGCTGCCAATAATCAGGAGCCCGGTGTTGTCAATTGGATAGTCCTCCACAAAGCGGCATGCGGAGAGGCGGGCGGAAGCCAATCCGCGATGAGCGCCATCGAATTCGAAATTGGATAGCTCGCAATGTTCGTAACGCTTAGGAATGCGCGCGGCGTCAAGCAAGGACTGGGCACGCGCTTGAAGCCGGCAATCGCAGCGAGTCACGCGGCGATCTGTATCCTGCGTGGCGATATCTCGGAACGCCGGCTTCCATCCTGTGCCCGAGCATATCGGGCAAACCTCTGCGGAGGTTTTCGTTAGCTGCATAACCATTACATTATTGACTCTGCATCGTCCGGGGGCGAATGCGCAAGTGCAAAACAGAGCCTGCCTGTGCAGATGCTGTGGAGATGGAAGAAGGCTTGTGTAGAGTCTTGGAAATCCGCGTGCCCCCCTTCACCCGAGTCCTTTGCAAATGAGTGGGATTTTGTGCGGAACTTCCCACCCTTCAAAGATCGCAAGTGGCCACCACCTTGAGAGCAGCAAGGGGGAGGAGCCAAACAAGGCATCCAGAGCGGATTTTCACAGTTGACTTTCACGATTCAGAGTAGCCAAATGAGTGCGCCAGGTTTCCGACCCCGCAAGTGAGGATTGAAAAGCGCCGGGACAAGAGGAACCTGCCCAGACAAGGAGATTACAGATGAATAAGGCCGATCTTATTGATCGCATCGCCGCCGGTTGCGGCATCAACAAAACACAGGCAGCTGGAGCAATTGACACTACCGTCGAGAGCATTACCTCTGCTCTAAGAAAGGGAGATCGCGTCGCACTCATCGGTTTTGGGACATTCTCGGTATCGCAGAGAAAAGCCCGCAATGGACGCAATCCACAGACTGGCGCCACCATCAAGATTGCTGCGCGTAAAGTCGCAAAATTTTCGGCCGGGGCTGACTTGAAGAAGGCCGTCAGTCGCAGTAAATAGTTGCAGGAAATCTCAATCTCTGAGGCGGCGGGCGGTCGGGCCTGCCGTCTCACCATTGATTCTCAACATGTACAGAACGTAATCTTGCCCTGTCATTCTCCTGCCCTAGGGTCTAGTCGGGTTGCTGAATCGTTTCGCATCCCTGTACAATCTAACGATCCCAGTAGAGGTCATAACATGAAGGCAGCTATTCATCCCGCATACAACGAAATACGCGTGTTGTGCGCATGCGGACACAACTTTTCAACTCGTTCGACTCATAAGGGCGACATCCACGTGGAAATTTGCTCGAATTGCCATCCGTTCTTTACAGGCAAGCAAAAATTGATGGATACGGCAGGACGTGTCGAGCGTTTCCGCCGCAAGTACGCCAAGAGCGAGCCGAGCAAACCGGGAACGGCCAAGAAGTAACTCTCCAACGTCGATTAAGTGAAAGCCTCCATATCATGGGGGCTTTTTCTTGATCGTAATGGAGGGGTCGGTAGGCCTGCCACGGGATTTGCGACGAGGACGGTCGTTCGCTCAGTTCCTTCTCATTACGCCTGCACAATCGAGGATGGTCAAGTTTCCTTGTTCGGTATTACCATTAATTCAGCAACGGCTGGGGCCTATTGAGAGTTGGGGCTTCAGTCATCTTCCGCAGCATGCCACTCCAAAAATACTGAGTCGCCAAAGCATTGCGCGTTTCCGCGGGACTGTTCCTCACTAACATCTTGCTCCAAGCCACAGGAATTGCATTCCGCATAGTAAAAGATTGAATTCTTGCGAAAAGCGAACTCGCATCGCATCGCCACCGTGTATACGGCCAGAAGTTGGGATTCGCACGGTCGCCATGAGCGTTCCTCGCCGACTAGTATACGCGTCAGCACCGTCCTCGGACCTCCCTAAGCTAGAATAAGAAAGTGAGAAAGTACTGGGACAACCCCGTCGTAGGCGAAGTCTTCTCGGAAACGAAGGATGTGCCGAGCTTTCCCACCAGCTTTGCTATCGGCGGTCTTGCTATCGCTCCAGCTACCGTCTTAGCTCCCATGGCAGGCGTCACAGATACGGTGTTTCGCCGCTTCATCCGCGATCTTTCGGGATGTGGACTGATCATGACCGAGTTCACCTCCGCTGACGGAGTTCTCCGCGCCAAGGATCTCAAGGCAAAAAGATATCTGCATTTTTACGAGGATGAACATCCCATCTCAGCGCAGCTCTTCGGCAGCAATCCCAGCGTGATGGCGGAAGCCGCGCGCATGGTCGAAGACCTAGGATTCGATCTGGTTGATCTGAACCTGGGCTGTCCCGCGAAGAAAGTGGTGAAGTGTAACGGAGGCTCGGGCTTGTTGCGCGACCTTCCCGCCATCGGGGAAATTTTTGAGGCGGTGCGCGCTGCTGTGAAGATTCCGTTCACCGTGAAATTTCGTGCTGGATGGGACGACGAAAACATTATCTGCGTTGAGCTGGCCAAGATGGCCGAGGCTTGCGGGTTGAACGCCGTCGCTCTCCACGCTCGCACTCGCGAACAGGGCTACAGCGGCGAGGCCCGTTGGGATTGGATCGCCGCCGTCAAAGACGCTGTCGGAATTCCGGTGATTGGCAACGGCGACATTCGTGTTCCGCAGGACGCGTGTACCATGATTGCCCAGACTGGATGCGATGCCGTCATGATCGGAAGGACGGCGGCGGCAAATCCCTGGATCTTTCGCCAGATCCAGCAATACGTCGCCAGCGGACGCTACGACGAACCCGGCGAAGCAGGCCGCTATGCAATGATCCGGACGTACTTCGAAATGCTGGTGGAAGAGGAATTGCCCGGCGCGCAGGGGAAGATGAAACAATTTGCGTCCTGGTTTACGCACGGTGTGCCGGGAGGCGCGGGACTTCGCAAAGCGATCTACGAATCAAAAAACGAAAAAGACATTCTGCTGAGAGTTGATGAATTCTTCGAATCCAGGCTACTGCTATGTGCCGCGGGCGCCCTCGCCCGCGAGGTTTGAATTCCCGAACTATCTTTCGCTAGGCGTTCTCAATCCCCATCTTTCCCTTCTCATCCCTCTTAATATAGCCCCAGGGCATCTTCGGATCGTGCGTGAACATAGTCAACCACTTCTCCCGAATCGAAGCCTCATAGTATTGCTTACGGCTCTCAATAGTTTGCAGTGGATACAGATCGAATCCCATAACCCAGTTCAATTCGATATGCGCGCTGGTCGGGATGAGATCTGAGATGTAGCAGGCAGTCTGTCTGCCGCTC
>JBEEGK010000382.1:0-3485 GCA_041166845.1 Acidobacteriaceae bacterium | reverse complement strand
TCCCCAGGGTGGTATTCGCTGAAATAACCGAGGTTGGCTGCACCGTTGCACCTTGACTACGAGAACTGGACGCAACGGGCGCTTCATTCGCCGCTTCAATCAGTGCGGCTGCTACTTCACCTGAAGTAAGTCGAATCTCCGCCGGAGCAGGGCTTTGATCACCAGTCGCTTGCAACTGCTGAATCTTTTCCTGAAAAGCCTGCGCATTGACTGCCGCCACCGAAGGCAGTTGCGGCTCGGTGATAGGCGTGGGCTTCTGCAACACCAGAGCAAGCGCGATTGCCGACGAAGTCACTGTGACGACACTGATGATGCGACTTACATTCCATGTCATGGACGGCCCTCCGCAAAACTCCGCATGAACACACGTCAGAGTCTCGATGTTAACCGGACACGGGTAGAGTTATTACGTAACGGAAGTGTTGCGCCCATGGGGTACAGCCTCGGCACTGCGCGAGAGCGCCGCCCGAACGGATCACCCACCCAACTTTTTTGCGACCAGTTCATTCACCAGCTGTGGATTCGCCTGTCCCTTGGAAGCCTTCATCACCTGGCCTACAAAGAACGCCGCAACCGTTTTCTTGCCGGAACGATATTGTTCAACCTGCTTGGGGTTGCCGGCAATTACTTCATCGATAATCTTCTCAAGCGCCGACGTGTCACGCGATTGTTCCGGTTTGCCTTCCTCTTCATAGACTGCCGGAAAATCTCTCCCCCGCTCGAACGACAGATCGTAAAGATCTTTCAGCATCTTGCCGGAAATAACGCCGCTCTCCACCAGATCCGCCGACGCCGCCACGCCCTGCATCGAAATCGGAGACTGCTCGATCTCCAATCCCTTGGCCTTGAGCCGTCCCATAAGTTCGCTCTGCACCAAGTTCGCAACCCGCTTGGGACTTTTCGCCGCCTTCGCCGCCGACTCGAACTGGTCGGCGAGGTTTCTGCTAAGCGTGAGCACGCCCGCATCCTGCTCGCTGATTCCGTAATCCTTCACCATGCGCATGCGGCGCGCCTCAGGCAGTTCCGGCACCGTATCGCGAATGGACTTCTGCCACTTTTCATCCACCACCAGCGGCAGCAAATCCGGCTCCGGAAAATAACGGTAGTCATGCGCCTGTTCCTTCGAACGCATCCCGTACGTCTTGCCCTCGACAGAGTTGTACAGTCGCGTCTCCTGCATGATCGTCCCGCCCGATTCGATCACATCAATGTGGCGCTCAATTTCGTACTGGAGAGCCTCCCGGATAAAACGAAAAGAATTTACGTTTTTAACTTCCGTCTTTGTGCCGAACTGCGTTTGTCCCTTGGGACGCACGCTGATGTTGGCATCGCAGCGCAGCGATCCTTCCTCCATATTGCAATCGCTCACCCCGGTGTAAAGGATGATTTCCTTTAGCCGGGTCAGGTATTCGTAAGCTTCATCGGGCGAAGCAATATCAGGCTCGCTGACAATTTCAATCAGCGGCACGCCGCTGCGGTTCAAATCTATTGCGGTTGTGTCGGAGGACCCGGCAAAACCTTCATGCAAACTCTTACCGGCATCCTCTTCCAGATGAAGTCGCGTGATGCCGATCTTTTTACCGCCAGATTTCGACGCCAGATAAATTTCTCCATGTTCGGCAAGCGGTTTGTCGTACTGGGAAATCTGGTATCCCTTGGGCAGGTCGGGGTAAAAATAATTTTTGCGCGCAAAAATGGATGTTTCGTTAATGCGGCAATTCAAGGCCATGGCGGCCAGCACTGCAAACTCCACGGCTTTACGATTCAATACCGGCAGCGCCCCCGGGAGTCCCAGGCAAACTGGGCAAACATTCGTATTGGAAGGATTGCCGAAGCGCGTCGAACACGAACAGAAAATCTTCGTTGCCGTCAGAAGTTGGACGTGTACTTCCAGCCCGATGACTGGCTCGTAGTTGGCGCGAGCGGCTGCCGAGGTGTCCAGCGTTGTAGCCATAAGTTGTAATTATAAATAGCTGCCAGGTCAGTCAGGTTTTGCAGGGGAATTTAGTTTCTCCCATGGCACTTCAAAATACATCAGATCGTTGCCGTTGGAGTCCCGAATTCCGGTCAGATAAAAGCGTGCCCCAGACAGACTCCCGGACAAGTCTGCAACATCAAAAAAAAGAAACCCTGCTTGCGTAGAGTGCGGCTCTACCGCGCGCGCTGCGAATTGCGATCGCCTTATTTCTCCCAGGGTCTGCTTGTTAACTCCACCCTTGATCTTATTTGTCGGAAAGGGCAGTGGATAATTATTTCGCGGCGACGGATGGGAAAGGCGGCGATAGATATCATCCACGGTGGCGGGCGCCAGCTTGCTCCTGTCCATTGTTACCAGTTGCGCATCCATCCCCGTCATCACAACCGGCTGATCGCCATCGTTCGTTACCACGACGAATACCGGCAGCATCCCGACCTCAGCGTAGTGGGCTGAAAAAATACTTGCCTTCTCGGGCGTGTCATAAGGATCAATCGCGACAGTCACCTTTTCATCGGAGTGCTGATCATGCGCAGAATAAGTTGGCGCTGATCTCGCTGCGGGCATGGAGAATTCCTTCGCAGCCACGCACAAGATCGAAAACGTCGCGATCACGACGATGGCTGACACATTATTCCGTATTTGACGCAGCGCTGCTGACTTCTCTGACATAGTGCGTAATTATAGGATGCAGCGCAACCTCGAGATAGGTGCTTCAGGCACCGGCCGCCGGATCTGCCAAATGAAAATCCGGAGCCGTCCTTCCTCTCCGCGCAGGTAAAATGTCTCTTCCATGTATCTGCTCTACAGCACGCTGCTGGCGCTCACTCTACTTCTCAGCATGCCTTACTGGGCGTTCCAAATGCTGCGTCATGGCAAATATCACAAGGGACTTAGCGAACGCTTCGGAAAGGTCCCCAGTCGCATCGTCAGCCAGCCATTCCGTCCCGCTATTTGGATCCACGCAGTCTCGGTCGGTGAAGTGCTCG
Source organism: Acidobacteriaceae bacterium (assembly GCA_041166845.1). Taxonomy (GTDB): domain Bacteria; phylum Acidobacteriota; class Terriglobia; order Terriglobales; family Acidobacteriaceae; genus JALYIM01. Next base: position 521 of record JBEEGK010000382.1, on the reverse strand, counting down.
CCATCAGCGGGGTCGTCGAGCTTCTGAGGTCCAACTTTCCCCACTATAGAATCGTGGTAAGTACCACCACTGACACCAGCCAGTGCCTCGCCCGCCAGCGTTTTGGAGAAGCAAACGTTTTCTACTTCCCGCTGGATTTCGGATTCGCGATTCTCCCCTACCTTCGATTACTGCGCCCGGTCCTGGTTGTGATCGCGGAAACGGAATTCTGGCCAAACTTCTTGCGGCTTGCGCATGAGAGTGGTGCTCGCATCGCAATCGTGAACGCCCGCATTTCGGACCGTTCCTTACCCGGATATCGCCTCTTCTCGCGAGTATTTAAACGTATTCTGAATCAGGTTGACCTCTTCCTCACGCAAACTTCGGAGGACGTTCGCCGGCTCCATGCGATCGGAGCTCCAGGCGATCGCGTGCATAAAAGCGGAAATCTGAAATTCGAGGTCTCGCTGCCTCCGCCTAATCCGATTGTTGGAAGTCTGCGATCCGCGCTACAACAAGCAGGCGCCGGACCGGTCTTTGTT
>JBEEGK010000381.1:0-4288 GCA_041166845.1 Acidobacteriaceae bacterium | reverse complement strand
CAAACGGGATAGAACTTCGCGCGCCGCATCAGTGACTGCGGGCTTGCCCTCCTGGGCGACGAGGTCTTTAAAATCATCGCGGCGAGCCAGATCGTCCACTGAAGGAAGTTTGCGAAAGAGCTCGGATTTAGAAGCGCTTTTCACTGCTAGAGATTATCCCATTCACGGTGCATCAATCGCGAGAGGTTTGCGCATCATCCAACTTCTACCAGCCCATAGGTTCTCTGCCAGTGTTTTCGCATGTGGCGGAGCGCGACATCAATTTCCCTTTGCGACAATTGTTCGCCCGGGCCAGTCATGACTGTTGCAGCCTCCCGCCTGGCGGCCTCCAGAAGCTGGCGGTCGCGGATTAAACTGGCAACCTGAAAATTCGGCATGCCGGCCTGGCGCGTGCCAAAGAATTCGCCCGGTCCGCGTAGCTCAAGGTCAAGCTCAGCAATTTCGAAGCCGTCCGTGGTGCGAACCATGGCGTCCAGGCGTCGCTCGCCATCCTCAGAGATTTTCCCGCTGGTCATCAGGACACAATAAGATTTCGCGGAACCGCGTCCGATGCGCCCCCGAAGCTGATGAAGCTGCGCCAGGCCGAAACGCTCGGCGTGTTCAATGACCATGACGTTGGCGTTAGCGACGTCCACTCCGACTTCGATCACGGTGGTGGACACGAGGATGTCCGAACCGCCTTTTTGAAACATTCGCATGACATCTTCTTTCAGGGTCGCATCCAGACGTCCATGCAATAGGCCGACACGCAGATCAGGGAAAATGTTCTTGCTCATCTCCTTGTACATCTTGATGGCAGCCTTAAGGTCGTTTTCGTCATTTTCTTCGATCACTGGATAGACGACATAGGCCTGATGTCCGGCCGCCACCTGTTTGCGGAGGAACGCCCATACCTTCTCCGCGTTGTCGTCGGTCACGCGGCGGGTCACGATCGGCGTTCTTCCAGGAGGCAGTTCGTCGAGAACGCTCACGTCGAGGTCCCCATAGAGCGTAAGCGCCAGTGTGCGAGGGATGGGAGTGGCGGTCATGACCAGCACATCAGGTTCGGCTTCAGTCGCTAACTTTACATTCGGGTTGGAATTGCCATTGCCAGCTGGCTCGTAGGAGTGGGCAGAAAGATTCTGTGATGATAATGGGGCCGGATTTCCGTCGGTAGATTTTTTCATCAACTTAAAACGCTGTAGAACACCGAAGCGGTGTTGCTCATCCACAAGAACGAGTCCGAGCTTGGAGAACTCGACTTTCTTTTCGATCAGCGCGTGCGTGCCGATAATGAGTTGAGCGCTTCCCTGGGCAATGTGTCTGCGGGTTTCACGTTTGCGATCGTCTTCCATCGAGCCAGTGAGCAGGACAATGCGATATCCAGCAGGCTCGAGAATTCGCTTGGCGGAAAAATGATGCTGTTGGGCGAGAATTTCGGTCGGCGCCATCAATGCGACTTGGTACCCATTTTCCATGGCGATGACCGCTGCTTCGAACGCCACGATGGTTTTGCCTGAGCCTACATCGCCCTGGAGAAGTCGCCGCATGGGGAAGCGCTGTCCCATATCTGACGCAATTTCTTTTAGCGCTCGTTTCTGCGCCGTTGTCGGGTGGAAGGGCAGAATCTTTTTTATCGCCTCACGGACGCGGTCGTCCAACTTAAAAGTGACTCCGGTCAACGCTCTCTGTTCGCGACGTTTCAGTTCCAGTCCTAGCTCCAGAAAAAACAATTCTTCAAAAATGAGACGAAGATGCGCCGGCGTTCGGGAGGTTTGCAGGTCTGCGAAACTCTCGCCGGGCTCCGGCCAGTGGACCTCGCGCAGAGCTTTTCGAGGGGGGATCAGACCCATGCGAGTGCGCACTGAGGCAGGAATTGGATCGGGCAGTTCCGGCGTCAGATTTTCGAGCACCTGATGAATGACCCGTCGAAACCATCTCGGAGTCACGCGGCCTTGTCCTGCTGACTCGTAGATAGGGACGATTCTTCCAATCTCCAGCGAGGCAGCGACGCGTTGCTCGGCCGCATCCGTGGAACCGTCTTCGGTAGGTTCTCCAACGATTTCGAATTGGGGTTGAATAATCTGTAATTCGCCATCCTGCCGATTTTCTTCGACCTTGCCGTAGAGGGCCACCATTTGGCCGGGTTTAAATTTGTCTCGTAAATAGCTAGCATTGAACCAGAGGCATTTCAGGCGCGACCGGCCTTGCCCGGCAGTCATCTGAAAGATGGGCATTCGCCGGGTGCGGAAGAGGCCAGAGTTTCGGACTTCGGCGATGACGGTGGCCATTTCCCCGGCTCGCAGCTCGGAAATACCCCGTGGGTTCAGGCGATCTTCATAGCGGAATGGCAGATAGTGCAGAAGGTCGTCCACGGTATGGATCCCCTTTGCTGCTAACACTTCAGCCAGCCGAGGGCCAATCCCTTTCACATATTGGACGGAGGTACCGAGTTCCAGCATCTGAAGGGATGGTAGCAGGCCTGGGAATTTTGCTGCTGCGGTGGGTGCGATTTAGCTGAGAGTTTAGGGCTCGAAAGGGCGCGGAACGGTGTCTAAACTAACGGTGTCGAATTTCGTACATTCCTTCATCGCCGTGCTCGCGGGGAATGCGGCTTATTTTCTGCTGATCCCATATCTTCCTGCGGCCGCCCGCCATGTACCCGAGAGATTAGATCTGGGTGTGGCGGTGGACTTTTGGTTTTGTCTTTTCTTTCTGGGTCTTATCAAAACCATCGCGCGCCTGAAGAGGAACTCCGAACCGCAAAAGCGTTAATCGCGCCCATTCACATGTTTCACGTTACTTTAGATACTTAGTAACTTCTGCCAGCCAAGCTAGAATCTCTGCACACAATGCAGAAAATCGCTTTCCTGTACGACGCCAGCCAGGCTGTCTTGTCAACGTATGATCTGGATGAAGTTTTACAGCAAATTCTGATCATTTCACGCGACTACTTTCAGCTTAAGAACGTTGCCGTGCTATGGCTGGACAAAGAAACCCAGGCTCTGTATCCGCGAGCGCAAATTGGGTGGGCAACTGATGCGAACCTGCGGCTGCCCCTGGGTGCCGGGATTACCGGAGCAGCGGCGCAGCAGAAGCGTCCGATTGGTGTAGAAGATGTCAGCAAGGACGCGCGCTATGTTTCTTCGTGTCCGACGACTTGCTCGGAGCTGGCGATTCCATTAATGGCGCGGGATGAAGTGCTGGGCGTGCTCGATTTTCAGAGCGACAACCGGGGACATTTCGATTCCGAAACTGTTGATTTGCTTACCCTATTTTCAATTCAGGCGTCCATGGCGCTACAAAATGCGCAACTGCATGCCCTGGAGCGACGCCGCGCCTCGCAGTTAGAAGTCATCAATGCCATCGCACAGCAGACGACCGCGGTCCTTGATCTGCAAAGTCTGCTTTCCAAAGTTTGCATGCTGGTGCAGCAGGCATTCCATGTTTCTCATGTTTCGATGTTGTTGAAAGATCAAGGGGACGTAGTAATACGTGCGCAATATGGCAGTCTCACGATCCGGATTCCGGAGGGTGGAAGGCTTCCTGCTGCACAAGGTCTATGGGGCCAGGCCCTGCAATCGGGCGAAATTGTGGTGGAAAACGATGTCACGAAAGCTGCCGGATACGTGGGATTTTATCTGGAGAGCGCTGCGCGCATGTGCATCCCTCTGTTGTCGTTTGGACAAGCTCTGGGAGTGCTGGTGCTCGACAGTGATCAAACGGGAGCTTTCTTGCCCGGAGATATTCAGCCGCTGGAGTCGGTGGCCGACATTTGCGCCACCGCGATCCAGAACGCGTATTACGTTGAGCGCGTGAAACAACTCGCCTATCTTGACGGTCTCACCGGAATCTTCAATCGACGTTATTTTGAGTTGCGCATTGCGGAAGAGATCGAGCGTGCCCGGAGATTTGGGAGGGGCCTGTCGGTCATCATGATGGACATTGACCAATTCAAGCGCCTCAACGATGAATTTGGACATCTGCTTGGCGACGAAGTGCTTCGGCAAGTGTCGTCTGTCTTCCACCGTGAACTAAGAAAAATGGACGTTTCTTGCCGTTACGGAGGGGAAGAGTTTGCCATCCTGCTCTCGGAAACTAACTCTGCGGAAGCGCAAATTGTAGCGGAGAAATTGCGCATCCTGGTTGAGGGATGGGAATTTCCCGGGGTTCCGCGATCAGTCACGATCAGCGGAGGTATCGCCAGCTATGGCGATCACGGAACTACCCGCGACGAGCTGATAAAGGAAGCCGATGCGGCACTATATTCGGCGAAACAGGCAGGCCGCAACCGTGTTTGTCTAGCGCC
>JBEEGK010000380.1:0-7342 GCA_041166845.1 Acidobacteriaceae bacterium | reverse complement strand
TGTTGTCGTGATTGTGCCGCCGGTAGGTGAGGCGATGAATAAGCCAGGGATATCCGTGATAAGCGAAAATCACCGGCTTGTCCGTGGTGAACAGAGAATCAAAATCGCTGTCGGAAAGGCCGTGGGGATGCTCGCTGGAAGGCTGGATTGTCATGAGGTCCACAACATTAATGACGCGGATCTTGAGCTCGAGAAAATGTTGCCTCAGTAAATCAACCGCAGCCAGGGTCTCGAGTGTTGGAACGTCCCCGGCGCAGGCCATCACTACATCAGGTTCGCTGTCGCCATCGTTGCTCGCCCACTCCCAAATGCTGACTCCCGTCGTGCAGTGTTCGATCGCGGTTGCCATATCCAGAAATTGCAATTGGGGCTGTTTTCCCGCGACGATGACATTCACGTAGTGGCGGCTGCGGAGGCAATGATCGGCTACCGAAAGTAGACAGTTCGCATCCGGCGGCAAATATACCCGCACCACATCAGCCTTTTTGTTCACCACGTGATCAATGAAGCCGGGATCTTGATGCGTGAAACCGTTGTGGTCCTGCCGCCAGACATGTGAAGTCAGCAGGTAGTTCAGCGACGCGATCGGACTTCTCCACTTGATATCGCGTGTAACCTTCAGCCACTTCGCGTGTTGATTGAACATCGAGTCAATAATGTGAATGAATGCTTCATAACACGAGAATAATCCGTGACGGCCAGTGAGAAGGTAGCCTTCCAGCCATCCCTGACACATGTGCTCGCTCAAAATCTCAAGCACGCGGCCATCGCGGGAAAGATGCTCATCTCCGGGCAGCAGTGTTTCCATCCATTCTTTGTCGGTAGCTTCGTAGAGAGCTTCCAGACGATTGGAAGCAGTTTCATCCGGCCCGAACACGCGAAAGTTTTTCGCGTCAGCATTTTGCTTCATCACATCGCGAAGAAATCCTCCCAACACGCGCGTGGATTCCGCTGATTCCGTTCCAGGCTTTGAGACTTTCACTGCATACTTGCGGAAGTCTGGCATATGGAGATCTTGCAGTAGCAGGCCTCCATTTGCATGTGGATTAGCCCCCATCCGGCGATTGCCCTTAGGTGCGAGTTCCGCCAGTTCGGCAATGAATTTGCCGCTATCATCAAATAATTCCTGCGGACGGTAGCTCTGCATCCAATCTTCAAGAATTTTTACGTGTCCAAGCTTTTCCATGTCCGTCACCGGCACCTGGTGAGCACGCCACGTTCCTTCGACCTGCTTGCCATCCACGACTTTCGGACCCGTCCACCCCTTGGGAGTTCGCAATACGATCATCGGCCAGACAGGCGCTTTGGAACTTCTATTGGAGCGAGCATCCTCCTGAATTGCGCGAATTTCTTCCACGATGAGATCGAGCGACGCAGCCATAAGCTGATGCATGACCTCAGGCTGGTGGCCTTCGAGGAAGTAGGGCTTCCATCCGTAACCGCTGAAGAGCTTTTCGAGGTCATCGTCGGACATGCGTCCCATGATCGTGGGATTCGCGATCTTGTATCCATTCAAATGCAGAATTGGCAAAACCGCGCCGTCGCGGGCCGCATTCAGAAATTTGTTGATATGCCAGCTCGTGGCCAGCGGTCCGGTTTCGGCCTCGCCGTCACCAACCACGCAGCACGTGACCAAATCAGGATTGTCGAAGACGGCGCCGCAGGCATGGCTCAGTGAATATCCAAGTTCTCCCCCTTCATGGATCGAGCCCGGAGTTTCGGGCGCAGCATGGCTGGGAATTCCTCCCGGAAATGAAAACTGCTTGAACAGGTGGCGTAAGCCTTCCTCACTTTGAGCAATGTGCGGATAAAGCTCGCTATAAGTTCCCTCAAGATAAGTATTGGCGACCATGCCTGGGCCGCCATGGCCGGGGCCGGCAATGTAGATGACGTTCAGGTCGTATTTCTTGATCACCCGATTGAAGTGGGCATAAATGAAATTTAACCCAGGAGTGGTGCCCCAGTGCCCGAGCAGGCGCGGCTTGATGTGTTCCAGCTTCAGAGGCTCTCGCAAGAGAGGATTTGCATACAAATAAATTTGCCCGACGGAAAGATAGTTAGCGGCCCGCCAGTAGGCATCAATTTTTGCAAGCTGCTCGGGAGACAAGGAGACGGTTGCAACTTCAGATACGGAGTTCACGCTGGCCATGACCACACCTCTCACAAAATTATGAACCGGCGGCACGCGGCCTGTCTCGCCATTCACAAAAAATTTACAGACTTTGTTTTGGACTAAACCTTCGGTAACTTTCTGACCTCAGACCCGGCGTGTACTCTCAGCGTACGCCTTTATCCCACTGAGATTTCTCACAGGACACGGCTTAATTCCAATCGGAAAGATCATTATTCCTTATGTCTTCCCCCGCAACCGCTGTAACGAATCCGGTAAATCCCCTCCCGCGAACTCCGAGCGTTGCTACAGCGCCTGCGGCCGCGCCAACTTCAACTCCCGAATTGCTCACAGCCATGTTGAAGACATCGACGAAGATCAGTGATCTCTTTTTCTCGCCCGGCAAGCCTCCGCTGGTAGAAATCAGCGGGAAACTCTCGCCAGCCGGAACTACGCGAGTCCTGAGCGGCGAAGATATTCGGCGCATCGCCTCTGATCTAATCGGCGACAACAAGCACGCCCTTGATAATTTGAAGGAGCTCGGCTCCTGCGACGTGTCCTACAGCCTGCCCGGATCAAATCGCTTTCGTGTCAATATCTTCATGCAGCGCGGCACTTGCGCCATCGTCATGCGGGTGATCCCGGGGAAGGTCCCGGACTTCGAGTCGTTAAATTTGCCTGCCGAGCTGAGCAAAATCGTTGGCCTGCGCAATGGAATCGTACTGGTCACCGGCCCCACCGGCTCAGGAAAATCTTCCACACTTGCGGCCGTGATTGACAAGATCAACAAAGAGCAGTCGTACCACGTGCTGACAATCGAAGATCCCATCGAATTCCTGCATCCCCACAAGAACTGCATTGTCCATCAGCGGGAGCTGCACAGCGATACGCCGAGCTTTGCGCTTGCGTTAAGAGCGGCCCTACGCCAGGCTCCGAAGGTGATTCTGGTGGGAGAAATGCGCGACAAAGAGACGATCGAGATCGCGATGGAAGCAGCCGAAACCGGACACTTGGTTCTTTCGACTCTGCACACTATTGACGCTTCTAAAACAGTCGAGCGAATAGTCGGGGTCTTCCCCATGGCCGAGCAGCATGCCATTCGCAATCGCCTGGCGAAAAGTTTCCGCTACATCATTTCGCAGCGGCTTTTGCCTAAGAAGGATGGCAGCGGACGGATAGCCGTCATCGAAATATTGAAGTCCACTCTGCGAACTCGTGAATATGTCGAAAAGGGCGAGGGAGATGGCAAAACTCTATTGGACGCGATGCGCGTCGGCGGCCAGGATGGCATGCAGCACTTTGACGGCGACATCGAAAGGCTGGTGCGCGAAGGAGTCCTTGACCTCGAAACCGGCCTCGCCTATGCGACCAATGCAGGAAACCTGCAACTCGAGTTGTCTGATCTCTCTTCCCCTCAAGCCGATCCGCTGCTTGAAACTGGCGCGTAGGACTTCAGCCGCTTTTATTGGTGTCGATTGATAAAATGGACAACTGGTCCCATGTCTCGTGCGAACGTACGGGTTTATTTGATTCTTCTTTTTTGGGCCATCCCCTCTTTTGCCCAAAGCGATGTCGGTGAACTGCGTCTTAAAGTCTCTGACCCATCTGGCTTGGGGATTGGGAGCCGGGTTGAGTTAAAAAGTGCGGCAAATCATTTCCACGAGACTCTGGTTACAAATGACGACGGTAAGCTGACCATCAGCCGCCTTCCATTTGGCATCTATGAAGTTCAGCTTGCACATTATGGCTTCGATGCGTTCTTGGGTTCGATCGAGATTGGATCTGCAGTTGCGGTAGATTACAACATAAGGCTCAACATCGCAGTACAGGGCGAGTCAATTAACGTCGCCGAAATAAGCACCCTCGTTGACCCCCACCGCACTGGCACTATACAACGTCTTGGATCCGACGCGATCATGGAGCGCCCCGCATCGCTGCCCGGGCGTTCGGTCGCGGAATTAGTGAATTCGCAACCGGGCTGGCTGTATGAAGGCAATTCTGTCCTCCACCCCCGCGGTTCTGAATACAATACTCAATTCGTAGTGGACGGAATTCCCCTTACGGACAACCGCTCTCCAGGATTTGCCCCCGAGATTGAAGTTGACGAGATTCAGTCAATCAGTATTTACACCGCAGGTTTTCCAGCGGAATTTGGTAGAAAACTGGGTGGCGTTGTTGAAGTCAATACCGTTCGGCAAACGCAACGGGGATTATCTGGTGAAGCCGTCTTGTCCGGCGGTAGCTTTAACACCGGCGATGGGTATGTCGGAGCCCAGTACGGCTTCGGGAAAAGTGCTATCGGGATTACTGCTCAGGCATCCACAACTGACTGGTACTTGAATCCGCCGGTGCTGCGAAACTATACAAATCATGGGAGTACTTCGGACTTTGCGCTCAAATACGAGCACGAGCTCGCTGATAAAGACCGAATCGGCCTTATTTTCCGCCACGGACAATCTGTATTTGAAGTGCCGAACGAGAACGTGCAACAGGAAGCTGGGCAGCGCCAAGATCGAACTAACAAAGAAACCATGGGCGTCATTTCCTATCAGCACGTTTTTTCTTCTAATACTGTGGCGGACTTCCGTGGAATGCTGCGACAGACGACTCACACTCTCTCGTCGAATGCCGAATCCACACCCATCCAAAGTGCTCAGGATCGCGGTTATAGAGAAGGGTATACGAAGGTAGTAATTTCTAATCATCATGGCATCCACGAGTGGAGGGCAGGTGCTGATGCGGATTTTGGAGCTATTCGCGAGGAGTTTGCATATCAAATTTCCGATCCAACGCAATTTAATCCTGGCACACCAGGAACATTCGTCTTTGCGGGTAAGCGGCACGATTTGGAACAAGCAGCATTTGTGCAAGATCAAATTCGTCTCGGAAAATGGACAGTGAGTGCAGGGCTTCGCTGGGACCACTATCAACTGTTAGTTAACCAGAACGCCTTGAGTCCGCGGGTAGGAGTAGCGCGTTACTTCGAGTCAGCTGATCTGGTTGTGCATGGCTCATACGACAGGATCTTCCAGACACCATCATCTGAAAATATTCTGCTATCCAGCTCCTCTCAAGTCGCCGCCTTAAATCCCAATGTACTGCGGTTGCCGGTCGAACCATCTCGGGGAAACTACTACGAAATCGGATTTACCAAGGGTTTTTTCCAACAGCTCAGATTGGACGTTAACTATTTTCGTCGATACTTAACGAACTATTCTGATGATGACCTTCTGCTTAACACTTCAGTAGGTTTTCCGATATCCTTTCGCAAGGCCTACATATATGGCGCGGAAGGCAAAGTGGACCTTCCAAGGTGGAAAAAGTGGTCCGGTTTTCTCAGCTATTCTTACACCTTTGGCACCGCCTACCTTCCCGTGACCGGAGGCCTCTTTTTAGGGGGTGATGCAGCCGGCGCATTGGGCGAAACCGGCCGCTTTCGGGATTCCCAAGACCAGAGAAATAGTGTGAGAGGACGCTTGCGCTATCAATTACTACCCCGTTTGTGGATAGCCTTCGGCGGCGACTATGGAAGCGGTCTCCCAGTCGACTTCGTCGATACGAAGGAAGCAGCGCTGGCGATATACGGCGAACGCATCGTCGACCGGGTTGATTTCGCCCACGGGCGAGTTAAGCCTTCATTGTCGCTCGACACGTCTGTCGGTGCGGAAATTTGGAAGAAAGATCGCGTGACTCTGACGTTGCAGGCCGATGTGCGAGACCTGAACAACCGTGTAAACCTCATAAATTTTGTAGGTCTTTTTTCCGGTACCGCATTGGAAACTCCACGCAGTTATGCGCTGCGTTTGCAAGCGACCTTCTAAGTAAATCCCGTATTCACCGACAATGTTTAGATCGGACCGAACACCACCAACCTGTTCGCGGTCCCGACATAAACCTTGCTGTTAACTACCGTAGGCACCACGAACTTCGCACCCGGCCCAATAGAAGGACTTCTATATAGCTCGTTCGCCAGGTTCTTGGCGTCATAGGCGTGCAGTGCGACGGTAGGCAAGTACTCCATCACCCAAACAACTCCGTTGCTGCCCCCGTTGGACGACACTACCGGTTGTCCGCCCGGGAAGCTGAAGACGTAGGCGCCCTGTGACGTGGGTGTCGTAGACATCAGTCCCGTCGTCGGATTCAGACTGAATGCCTTGAGCACGTCATTATTCCCGCTGAAGTAGAGCGTCTGCTGCCAATAAGCCGGGGTGGTGAAGCAGCGATCTGGAGCCTGTTTCCCCGTCGCTCCTCCGACTTGGTTATCCACTTCTTGGATAATCTGATTATTATTTCCAGAGTTCATCCGGCCCATGTTGTCGCGGTTTACCACATAGATGGCAGGGATTTTGCCACATCCGATGACTTCGTGCGGAAAGGCACCGGATTGATCTGGAACCAACAGAATCCCACCAGAACCCACATCCTGGTCGTTTGCCGAGAGCTGAGCTTGATTGTAAGGAGTGAAGAAATCGAGAACCGTAAGGTTCGGGCTTAGCTTCACAAAGCTGTCGGAAAGGTCCCAATTTCCATTCCAGCTACCATTGCTGGTGATTACGTAAATATTCCCGGCGGGGTCGGCAGCAGGCCCGGAACCTGACATCCAGATAGCGCCCTCGCTACCCGTCGGTGTGACGTTCCAAACGCCCACTTGAGCAAGTGATCCGGCACTGTACGCGAGAATCCATCCATGGTAAGGCTGGTTGTCACCTTGCGAACCAATAGCGACATACACATTGCCGTTAGCCAATAGCAGTCCGGGACGCTGCATGTGCTCGGTGGCAAGCCAACCGGAGGCATTGAGAACGACTGGGCTGCCTCCCTGCTGGTTTCCGCTCGTCACGTCCAATGCGTGCAGCCGGAACACGACTTTGCTACTTTCCAACGTTTCGGCAACGACATAGAGCGTACCCGTAGACGCGTCAATCACAGGGGTGCCAGTGATTCCGATCTTTGGATAAATCGTGCTGCCCACCAGTGACTGCGGCACCGTGCTTCCGCCAGCCGGTATCAAGCTGACCTTCCACAGGGGAGCACCAGCCTTATCCGCGTCGAAGGCGTAGACGGAATCGTTTTCCGTGGCCACAAAGACGACGTTGCGGGTTGCGCCCCCAATCGACAACTTGGACATATAGAGCGGTTGCGCGAACACTGCTCCATCTACCGTGTTGCTGAACAAAATCCCGAAGTTCGCTGAATTGACATTTGCGGGAGCAAGGAAGGTTTCCTTGGTTT
>JBEEGK010000379.1:0-3959 GCA_041166845.1 Acidobacteriaceae bacterium | reverse complement strand
AGCTCTCCCAGAAGGGATCGCCTTGAACCACTTTAGACAGATCAGCAATCAGCCGGGATTGCCGATCCATTACGATTGACTCCTGCACGATATGCTAAGACTTCGCTCCGCTCAATGCTTACAATGTGTCTCAGCTGGTTGGTTGCGTTCGCCACCATGCCGAGTTCGCTTGCCTTCAGTTCTCGATGCAAGAGTGCTGCCACGTCTTGCTCAGGAACTCGTTCGCTGGCCAAGGCATGCAAGATGCACGCCAGCAGCGCTTTTCCTTTACAAGCAAAGATCCGATTGCCAGAAGTCCACACATCCGCAAGTCTCCGTCGCTTATCTCGTCGGCTAACTGACTGAAGAATGTCTTCATCAACAATAGAAACGAGCGATGGATCTTGCCACTCACCAGAACTGTCTTGCTTTCTAACGCGGATTCTAACACCTTCGATCGTTTCTTCAACAGAGAATTCTTCCTCAGGCGACCCCTGGCCCTGCGGTCGTGTCGGGCAGACTTCCCGCGAACGCTGGAAAATAAAGAGGTCTGCGCACCGCCATTCGTTGGGAAGATTTCGGATTCCAGCGGCTTGGAGAGCGTTGTGCTCAAAAAACGGAGTTTGATACGGGAGATGCTTTTGTCGCTTTTCAAGCACGGTTAGGCCCAACTGTCGCTTGGCCCAGAGCACTATCTCATCGAGCTCCGCGGCGACGTTCGGTCTGGTGCCGATTGGGGGAGCGCTTAAAAGGATGTAACCTTCCTGCTTAGACATTGAAGTCGCAGCCCAAAGAAACAAACGCATATAGTCCCTGTACCAGGGCGGGTCTACGATTACCGCACTACCGAGCAGTTCAGGCAGATCATCCTTCGAGACGTTGCGGTTGTAAATTGATCCAAACGAACATATTTCCGCGAGGTAGGTAGTCACTCTCGGGTTAGCGTCGAGGATCGCGATCGGCCGTGGAAAACTCTTTTCACACGCTGTGATAAAAACAGAAGGGACGCCAAGCATAACCACGCAGTCATCTGGATTCGTCACCTTGAGAGACAAATCCAGCAATCTACCGATCGCTGTGGAACTGAAACGCCAATCGTAGTCGAGTGGATGTTCGATCGGGATCTCCGGTCGACCATCGTTTGTCGGTTGGTGCGCTCCTAGAGTCGGGGTGAAGCGGCTACGGGCAGCCGAAGCTAACAATTGAGGAATCTCATCGGCATCGACGAGCCGATCCAAAGAATTCAGTACCTCGGATGGGTAAACTCCGGGCAGCGAAATCAGCAGATGGTCAAATCTGCCTGTTCCGTCGCGAAGCCGGTCCAACACCCAACCATCGATTAGCTTGTTGAATGATTGAATTGACGTATTACCCATCAACAACTCCCCGAAATCAGTTCAGTGAGACCTCCGTAATGTTCGCGGACCGCATTTCGACACCGAAGCGACCCTCTAGTTCCCGCTGCCAGGCTTCAATCGCTAGCCACTGATTCTTGAGCGCTTGGCGCTTGTCTGCGTCGAGCCGGTTCTTTACGGGACTGAAGACTTGAATCTCAAGCGGAATTAGACGCAGTGGAAGATTCGGGTGTACTTGCTGGAGGCGATCGACGAACCGGCGCACGTCGGCGGCTATGTTCTCGGAAGAAGGCGAAGTAAAAGTCGCGTAGGCGTAAATGTCGAAGCCCACCGAGCACAGTCGTTCCATGAATTCAAACTGCTTATGAAAGAGCGACGGTTCGGCCAACGTGTTAAAGGTAAACGAAGTCTCATTGAATCCCTTAAAGCAGCATACCCGCCCGTAGTTTGGATAGGTCGCCATCAATTTCCGATCTTCCTCAGTAAGAAAGCGCCAGAAGTAGTCGTTGCTGAGATTATCATCCGACCAAAGATATATCTGATCCTGAATGCCACGACTGATCAGCTCGCGCATCATCCAAGGAACCCACTCCGGCACTAGATCTGGCTGGCCACCTGTGAGATCGATCATTTTTGGCGGGTCAGGTTCAGCGAGATAGAGATCGAGAAGCTTGGCTGGGCTCAACAGCTCTGAGTGGCGGGGATTGGCGGACAGCAGATCGAAGGGCACGAAGCAATACCAGCATCTCCAGTTACAAGCGGCGTTTTGAAAAGCCTGGGCGCGCAGCGTATCAGACGCCGGCAGACCTAGAGCCTTACAGGCCGGATCGATGGGTAACGGATTTGCAGGCCAGCCTTTGGAGGTGGCCCTTCTGAAGTGTCGGACTCGGCCGAAGCCCTCGCAATTCGCTGGCTCGGACAAATCCGGCTCTTGCTCCGAACCGCGAAAATTCGTTACCAGAATTCTTTGCGGGTCGAAGTCGATAGCCTTCCTTCGCAGTTGCTCCGAGAAGGCTTCGGTATTTATGGTTCGTAGGCTCTCGGCCATCGTTCCTATATCTTTCTGCAGATCATTTTCGCGGAAGCTTCTCACCGTCTTCCGTTAGCTGCGGCAAACGTTCATTAACAAACAGCATCAGCAATTCGGTGAAGTAGTTGACCTCATCGTTTGTGAGTTCCTTTCCGACCGGAACTCCGTGCCATTCCTGAATGCACTTTCGGCAGCAGGTGGCAGTCGCATGTTGAGCGTAAAATAATGAGTTGCCCGACTTGGGTGTTTGTCGCCCATCGAACGACGGCTCGGCCGGGCCCACGGACTTTCGACTCCGATTTTCTGCAGCGGCTCGCATCCCGATTTTGCCTTTCCGGCGCGCGTGTTTGACGGCTTTGGGATCGATTTGCAGATGCCAAAAGTGATGTCTGATCATTTCCAGTTTGAGCATCGCGAACGTATGGGCCACATCCTGCAAATCGAGTTTGCGGAAGCGGTTCCAATCCACCAGTGAAACCCCACACGACCGACAGTGCCCCTGCGCATTGTTCTCAATCATTTTCTTGGTAACACGAAAACAATGGAGACCGTTCTCACAGTCCGTGCTGGTGCACGTGATCTTGAGCGGTTTTAGCTCCTTCTTTGACTTACTATCGACTGAGCTTTCCTTGGGCGACATAATGCATTTAGCCTCCGACGTCAGGAGAGTCGGTTAGAGCCTGGAGTACGAGGTTACGTTGAAACTCATTGAGCCGCGACAGATCGATATACTTGAAGAGCATGTCTCGCACTACGAGCAGGGGATTGGTACCTCGTTCCTGAAGATTGGTGGCCGCTCCCCACCAGTTGATATTCTGCAGCGACAAACGAAAAGCCAGATAGTTCGCTAAATGATCGACGCGGATTTTCTGACTGGCGGCCACCTGCTTTACGGCGGTCTTCAGACGTTCAACGCTGCCACCTGCCGCATTAACACACAATTCCGCGAGTTCCTCGGCCCGGCCCTCGAGGACTACGTCGCCAGCGAATTGGCTCGCCTCCTTTTCCTCCTCAGACTCCCTTCGCTCTTTACTGGTTTCGCCAAGTTCAAGCACCGTTAGGTGGTCCTCCTCTGGATTTTCGGCGGTATGTCGCAGTTCGTGAATGAGATCAAACAACCAACGAGCAGCCGATTGAGTCCGCTGTTTGAGCACAATGATGTTGCGTCCTTCCACACGCCAGCAAGCTCCGTGGAACGCGCCGGGGTCGTTGAGTGGAACGACAGGAATGCCGAGCGACCACACATACCTGAGAGCAGTTTCAAAGGACAGAGTTCCGTAATCAGTGACGATCGAGTGGAGTACTTCATCCGGATCAACCGGAACCGGTTTATGCGGGAGGTCAGTGGCTTCCAGAATGATCAGTGCCAGGAAGTGGGCATAAACCGTATAGGCGCAGAGGCGTCGTTCGTCGATCTTGGCCGCAGTCTTAAAGCGACCGGCGCCCATAGCATTTACATTCAACTGCAGAGAATTAGCGGGATCAAACATTCCCGCAGGTGACCAGTTATACACGCGAGAGATTCGCGCTGCTGCTTGTAAAGCCAAGTTCGACTCGTTGATGTCATTCAGGATCGCAGGTGATTCGATATGGGC
>JBEEGK010000378.1:0-3552 GCA_041166845.1 Acidobacteriaceae bacterium | reverse complement strand
CGTTTTGTTTTTTCTGCTTTTCGTTGATGGGCCTTTTCAGCGGGTCGGTGCCGGCCTTTCCTTCCGTCGTGGAAACGCCAGAAGATCCATCTGGAGAATTTTCAGATTTCGCATCCTGCTGCGCACTCGCGGGCGTACCAAGAATTAAACCTAGGGCTAATGCAAGCGACAAAGATGGCAGCGCAACAAAGCCGCGAAGCGGCGCACGAAACCTGGGCATAAGGTGGAGACTCCTGCTTAACTGTGATGCATATTCTAGGCTCTTGGCAACCCTAAGGCAAGGCAGGAGGCGAGTTAAACACTGCAATATTGCGCACATGAACCGAGCGGCGGGATTCAGGGACCCTTGCAGTTATAATCAAAGTGCTCATAGTTGGAACTTTTGCTCCCGCAGCCGCGTATCCTTTCAAAGAGGGCGGCTTTGGACCAGGCAAAACCGCCCTAATCATTAGCGGTTGAGTTCAAGTTGGGCGGATTCTAACCTTCTCGGCGCTCACACGTCGAATTAGGAGCGCGGAAGCACCGCCAGCAAGCAGATCGGAGTGGGAATTTGTCCCCACGGGAGCAGGAGAGAAGAATGGCAACTGCAGAAGTCATCAATATCGCGCCACCCGTGGTGTCTAACCCGCCCGAATCCTGCATGATCGCGACCATTGATCTGTGGAAGACCTACGACATGGGCTCCGAGCAGCAGGTCCACGCCCTGCGCGGTATCAATTTGCAAATTCGACGCAACGAATACATAGGAATCATGGGTCCGTCGGGTTCCGGCAAATCTACCTTGATGAACCTGATTGGCTGTCTGGACACACCCAGCAAGGGAGAATATTGGCTCAACAGCCAGCTCGTCAGCGAATTGGACGACGACGAATTAGCGCGAATTCGAAACAAGGAAATCGGATTCGTCTTTCAGACTTTCAACCTTCTTGCGCGCGCCACCGCCCTCCACAATGTCGAGTTACCCCTTATTTATGCTGGAGTTCCAGCCAACGAACGCACCGAACGGGCAAAAGAAGCATTGGCGTCGGTGGGCATGGAACAGCGCATGACTCACAAGCCCAACGAGCTTTCTGGAGGCCAACGCCAGAGAGTCGCCATTGCGCGCGCTCTGGTAAACCGACCCTCGATTATTCTGGCCGACGAGCCTACCGGCAACCTTGACTCGCAGACCGGCAACGAGATCATGGCTTTATTCGATCGTCTGCAGGCCCAGGGTAATACCATCGTTCTAGTCACTCACGAGCATGACATCGCCGAATATGCCCATCGGGTCGTGTTTATTAAAGACGGAGTTGTGGAGCGCGACGAAACCAACTCGCGCTAAAATTGCAGATTCCGCTCAATGCCTATATGTCTGTAAACTGCTCATACTATTGATCTTGCCGTGACTCTGCCTGCAACTAGACCTTCAATGTACATCCCCCAACCACCCATTCGCATCTTTCACTGTTCATTTGGGTTCATATTCGGGTTCGTACTAATTAAAGGCAAGGAGATATTCATGAAGCAGCTTGGGATAGCGTTCATTCTGTGCGCCGGACTCATACTCGCCGGATGCGGATCGAGTTCTGATAACAACAACATCAATGGAAACTGGACGGCGTCGCTGACCAATCCGGACGGGTCTCCGGCATTCGCTTTCACTACGTCTCTGCAAAGCAGTGGATCCGTGGTAAGCGGGAGCAACCTGAATTTCACTACTTCTTCTAATTGCTTCGCTTCCGGGTCCACCGAGACTGGATCATTCAATCTGAGCGGAAACTTCAACGGCAACGTGACTGGCAGCTTCGGATTGACCATTCAATCGGGCACGCCCTCAGGAAACACTCTGACGCTGAACGGGGCGGTGAAAAGCAACGCGATTGCCGGAACATGGACTCTCTCTGGAGTAACCGCCGGATGTAGCGGCTCCGGCACCTTCACCATGAACAAGAACTAGGCTTGCCACCATCGCCGAAGACAAGGACCGTGGTCCCGATTAGGGATCCTTCGACGCGGAACGGCTCACGCTCTTGTCATCTTGAGCTATTGAGTTCGTTCACGAAGTGAACGACGAGTCACTCGAAACATCCCTACCCCCTCGAGCGCCGCAATTCCTGTGGGGATCTTTCGACGCGGAAGCGGATTCGCAAGCGAATCCACTTCCTTGCTCAAGATGACAATGTGGGAAAGGGGTTAAAAAGGTTAAAGGAGAAATTTTGCTCAAAAGATCAATCATACTTTTACTGGTGACGCTAGCCATAGCTTCCGCCGCAAACGCCCAAAAGAACGACATCGGGTTCGGCGTCGGCGGCTACTTCGCAGCCAGCAATCCTCTCAACCTCGGCGCGGCGTGGGCGCTCGAGGGCAGCTACGCGCGCCAATTCGCAGGCGTGCCGCTACTCTCTGTCTCGGCGGAACTCCCAATTGCGGCCTCGTACAAATCTTCAATTCCAACATTGAACGGCACCACCCTGGCGCGGAGCTACACTTCCCTTTTCATCACTCCTGGCGTGCGGGTGCGGCTGGCGCCGTCATTTCCAATCTCCCCATACGTTGCCGCCGGGCTTGGATATGGCCGTTTCAATCGCGAACTCTTCAACGGCACTACGAGTCCCCACAGCGCATTCGCCTTCGACGTTGCCGGTGGCCTCGACGTGAAAATACTCCCCTTCGTCAGCCTGCGAGGAGAGGTGAGGGACTTCAATTCCAGCACCCTCGGATTCCAATCCTTCGTGGCCCCCGGCCGCCAAAATAATATCTTTGTGACGCTGGGATTAGGAGTGAGATTTTAAGGAAAAACGAACGTACCCGTCCAGCAAACCGAAACATCAAAGCCTCAAGGTATAATCCCGATCGCACACACTCATTTCGACTTTGCCAGAGGAGAATATGCGACGGATTTTTGCCTGCGTCCTCTTGTTAGTATTCTCATGTTTAGCTGCCGCTAAGGATCAACCTTTCCAAGTCGTCACATGGCCTGAGTCCGGCCAACCTGTCCTTCGGTTCTCTTTTTCCAAATTCAAAGAAATCGGTGGCATTGGAAAGGAGCACACCTACGTCACCGAAGTTAGTGCTGAAAATCTGTCACCCAAAACCATCAATGGATCAATCTTTAACTTGTATGTCTTTGATCGAAGTAAAGCACGGGTTTCGGAAGGCTTTATCAATCTATCCAATGTTCCCGCGGGCCAAACTGTCAGGTTTCAGGTGACGCTCGCGGTTTCCGGAATACCTGCCTCTGTCTCAGTAGCGACCGCAGCGGCAACAACAAACACAAATGCTCCGCGACCTGTGTCTATTACGGTCAACTCTGTCCCTCAAGGTGCTGCGGTGAAGTTGGATGGCAAAGAACTCGGCACAACCCCCAGAACAGTCGAAATCGCGATCGGACAACATATGAAAAAGAAGGCTACAATCCGGGCAAAATGCCGCTCGAAATCACCCCCCACGATGCTTCCGGAGGAAGTGTGAGTTACGAACTTGGAAGCGCCGCGCGCGACACAATCGAGCTGAGGGATGGGTCGGTTCTTACCGGAGACCTGATTTCGATTTCTGCTACGCAGGTTCAAG
>JBEEGK010000377.1:0-3001 GCA_041166845.1 Acidobacteriaceae bacterium | reverse complement strand
AGCCAATCTGCGGTTTTCCGTTGTAAATTTGACCAATAAGGTCGCGCTCTACAACTTCTTATCCACGTTCAGCGGGACGCATTTCATTCCGCCCCGAAGTTATATGGCACAGATTGGGTTCACATTTTGATGGTTGAATGCGGCAGGAATCGGTTTTTGATCCCTGCCGCCCACACTAAGATCAATCCCTTGCTGACCGCTAGTGCGTCTTAGTACTCTGTCCGCGCATGATTTGCGCTCATTTTCTTCTCTACCATTGTCGTGCTCTCATCTCTCCAGTTTTGCTCGTCTTAGCGTGCTCCACTGAAGTCTCCGCTAGGAAAGCACCGGTTCTCCCAATAATTCGCTGGGAAGAAGGCAAGGCGTGTTGCACCTTCGCCACGGGAGACGATGGAAAATATCGCTATTCCCTTTCTGCCGACGATCTCGTAGTGACGCTGGTGATGGATTCTCAGGAGTTGCAGAAGGTTCATCGCCGTCCCATGGCAATGTTGGGAGTGAATTTAACCCTCAAATATCTTGGGCAAAATTATGTGGACGTCCCTAGAAATCAAATCACCTTGGAAGCCGAAAACCACTCCCACGTAATTCTGCCTTGCTTGAATCCCGATGGTTTGGCAGCGCATTTACAAAGTGACATGGACGTGATGAATGACGAGGTTGCACACCAGGTCGAGAAGCATCCGGAAACTAAAGAGCAACAGGAAACCCTGCTGCAAGCCCACTTAAAAGACACAAGCGAGATGATCGAGTTCCTCAGCCGGAACAGTCTGCCATCGAACAGACTCGATCCGGTTACACGGGAAATCACTGGCTGGGTATTCTTCGACACCAAAAATAAATGGATTGGGAAGTGGAAGGAACGCGAGAAATTCACGCTGCGTATCCAATTGGAAGATCGCATGCTAGAGTTCCCTTTCATGCTGCCGCCTAAGGACGCAGGCCTGATCTTGCGGAGGCGGCCGGAATAGAGCTTGGGACCCTTCTCTCCTCGTCAGCAACCTTGCCCACCCCACAGTGCTCCCTCAGGTTACCGGCGTAATCGTATAAAACCCTATTGGAACGATGAGCGCGGCGCCAAGCACAGTAACATTGGGGTTACAACCGTCTGGGCGTATGTCTACGAAAATATCCACAATTTTGGGCCGCTACGAGATCGAAGACGAGATCGGCCGTGGTGCCATGGGCGTCGTATACCGCGCGCTCGATCCCAAGATTGACCGTATTGTCGCCATTAAAACCATCTCTATGTTGGGGCAAGAATCCGACGAGGAGCAGAATTTCCGAGAGCGTTTCTTTCAGGAAGCGCGCGCGGCAGGGCGGCTGTCTCATCCTGGAATCGTGACGATATTCGATGTTGGCGAGGAACCGGAAACTCACGAACCGTACATCGTGATGGAATATGTAAAAGGCCAACCGCTCAGCAAGATTCTTGCCGCCAACAATAGGAAGTTGCCCTTGGGCGCCGCCTTGCATCTAGCACAGACGATCGCCGAAACCCTTCACTACGCGCATACGCAAGGCGTCGTTCATCGCGATATCAAGCCCGCAAATATTCTGGTGACAGATGACGGGCGCTGCAAGATTACCGACTTCGGCATCGCCAAATTAAATCAGGCCAATCTGACCGCGCCGGGCCGAACACTAGGGAGCCCTGCCTACATGGCCCCCGAGCAATTGAGTGGAGAGGGTGGAGATTCGCGCTCCGACCTGTTTTCGCTGGGTGTCATTCTCTATACGATTCTTACCGGCCATCGCCCATTCCAGGGAAACAGCGCGGCCACGGTGATGTTCAAAGTTGTGAACAACGATCCAGTCGCTGTCAGCGCTCTCGATTCCGAACTGCCGCCGGAGATTGATCGCGTGGTTTCAAAATCCATCGCTAAAGATCCTGCGCAGCGTTATCAATCGGGATTACAAATGGCGCAAGAGATCCAACAATTGCGCAGAGATTACGATCTGATGCAGGAGACGGCAGTAGCTCTAGCTGGAGTCGCAAAAGCCGCGGTACCAAGAAGAAACATCCCCAAGGCTTCCACACTGAGCGAGATATCGTTCACTAATTCCCGGCCAACTCCTATGGCCGGCGCGGTGTCTGTGTTAGGCGGACAAATTTCCTCAACAAATATAACGAGCGCAGCATCGAACTCCTACGATCACATGGCATGGGCAGGTGTGATCGGACTCGTCGCGGTCTGTGCGCTCACGTTCTGGGAATTTTCTGATTTCAAACATTCACAACCGGACCCTGCGGCTGTCGCTGTCCCTGGTCCTCATCCTTCGCGCACGTCGGCAATATTGGATATGCTCGGTGCGGATTCGATTGAAGTTGCCACTTCATATGCTGCGCGCATGGTACCGAGGCGAGCGCATGAAAAACCGAAGACTCTCCAGCCCAATGGCAAAGTACTCCCTGCACAAACGATGGTGAAGTCCAATCCTACCCCGGTCGCGCTGGCAAATTTGCAACTGAAGATTGAACACTCGTTCCCGATTGGACAAGCCAGCGTCTGGCTGGACAACGTTTTGATTTACACGCGCGCGCTGCATGGCGAGAACAAGACACACGCCATTGTTTTTAAAACTGTTAAGGGTGAAGAGTCGGACAAACTTGCTGTCTCTGCCGGCGAACACCGCGTGCATGTGAGAATTCAATCCTCATCTCGCGATTTCGATCAATCGAAAACTATTACCGGCACCTTCGCGGCCGGAGGCGATAACGTACTGCACATCACCTGCGATACCAAAACCAACCAGATTCAGATGGCGCTTCAGTAGTTGCTCGGCGCAGCAAGATAAACTCCAAAAAAAGGCTGCCTGCTCTAGCAGACAGCCGCACAGTTGAGCATCACTTGCAGAGGCTAGAAGCGGAAATGTGGTCCGAACGTGACCCTCAAGTTGTTGTGAGTACCATTGCTCAGGAAAACTTCGTCCCCGACGTCAAGGCGCAATCCAACTGGACCCGCAAAAGCCTCCAACCCGACTCCAGGATAGAACGCCA
>JBEEGK010000376.1:0-2509 GCA_041166845.1 Acidobacteriaceae bacterium | reverse complement strand
CTCACAAGCTTTCGAGGCGTCAGAAATTCTAGCGGCGCAAGTCTTTTACTATCTCGCGCGCCGCATTCGCTCCGGATCCGCCCGTCAGTCCTGCCCCGGGATGCGTTCCTGATCCACACAAATATAGCTTCTGAATCGGCGTACGGTAGCGTGCCCAATCGAGTAGCGGACGCATGGTAAAGAATTGGTCCAGTGCAAGTTCGCCGTGGAAGATGTGTCCGTTGGTGAGGCCATACTGTTCCTCCAAATCCAGAGGCGTAATCACCTGGTGGCGCAAGATCAGTTGCGGCAAGTCCGGAGCATATTGGGAGAGGGTTTTGACAACGGTGTCTCCGAGCGCCACTCGCTCTTTCTCCCAGTCGCTGCCCTTCAGTTTGAACGGCGCGTACTGCATGTAAATAGACATGACATGCTGTCCAGCAGGAGCGAGCGATGGATCAGTGAGCGAAGGAATTGCAACTTCCAAATAAGGCTGGCGAGAGAAATTCCCGTATTTTGATTCGTCGAAAGCGCGCTCGAGGTAATCAATTTCAGGGCCGATGTGAATGCGTCCGCTAAGAATTGAATTCTGGTCCACATCCTTCAGAGCCGAGAAGTTGGGAAGGGCCGACAATGCGAGATTTACTTTTGCGACCGTACCCGGCATGCGATAGTGCTGAAGCTTCATCACAAAGTCTGGAGACAGATGCGTGGGATCAACCAATTTCAGCAACGTTCGCTTGGGATCTGCGTTCGAGATAATTGCAATCGCGCTGATTTCTTCGCCAGACGCGAGCACGACGCTGACGGCAGCACCTTCGTGGACACGAACCTCGATTACTTCTGCGTCCGTGCGAATTTCTGCGCCAGCCTGTTTGGCAGCGGATGCCATAGCTTGCGTGACCGCTCCCATGCCGCCAGCCGCAAAGGATGCTGCGCCTGCGGCTTGGGCATCGCCGGCGGCGCGAATTAATAGCGTCAATGCACTGCCTGCCGACCATGGTCCAAGGAAAGTTCCGAAAATTCCGCGGGCTGCAATGGTGGCACGGAGCAACTCAGTTTCGAAATATTCGGCGACCACATCGGCGATTGCCGCAGGTCCCCAGCGCAGCAAGCGATAAAGATCGCGCTTGCCGAGACCGCGAATGGCGCGTCCGGTCTGGAGCATGGCCCACAAATCGCCTCTGCTTGGGTCATCAATGTTAGGGGGCGTCAGGACGAGCGCATCCCCGATCACCTTGCTCATTTTGCGGAGAGAATCTTGAAACTCGGGATATCTTTTGGCGTCCTTCTCGGAGAATTTTGCGATCTCAGTTGCGGCACGCGCCGTGTCGTTGTACAAAATCAAAGCTCTGCCGTCGGGCGAAAGCGCGACAACGCCAACTTCCGGCGCCAGCAACTTGAGTCCATGCTTCTCGAGTTGCATGTCCTTCACGACATCTGAACGCAACGGCCCTGCGGCATGAGCAAGAGTTGAGCAGCGGAAACCGGGGTGCAACTCGTCGGTGATTGCCGCGCCTCCGACCTGTGAGCGGCTTTCAAGTACCAGTGGCTTGTGTCCGGCTTTGGCCAGGTAAAATGCCGTCACGAGGCCGTTGTGGCCACCGCCGATGATGATTACGTTGCGTTGCTCCGGCATGCGCTATGCAGCTCCCTTGAAATCTTTGAGGATTTCCAGCGCGGCCAGGCGCCCGGGAGCACCCATGATTCCGCCGCCAGGGTGAGTTGCGGACCCGCACATGTAGAGATGTTTTATTGGCGTACGGAATTGTGCGTAGCCGGGGACAGGCCTCAGGAAGAAGAGTTGCTCGAGAGACAATTCGCCTTGAAAAATATTGCCTTCGGTGAGTCCGAAGTCACGCTCCAGATCGAGCGGAGTAACGATCTGTCGGTACAAAATAATGTCTTTGATATTCGGAGCATACTCGGCAATCGTATTGATTACGTTGTTGCCGAAAGCTTCTTTCTGGTCGTCCCAGTTCAGTCCCGCTCGCAACTTGTAGGGTGCGTATTGCACGAAGCACGACATCACATGTTTGCCGGGAGGAGCGACCGATGGATCGGTGAGCGATGGAATCACTATGTCAATGTAAGGACGGCGTGAGAAATTTCCGTACTTCGCATCGTCGTAGGCACGCTCCATATACTCAACGCTGGGCGAAATCGAGATCGCGCCACGCAAGTGCGCTCCTTCACCCGGCATGCACTTGAAGTTAGGCAGAGCATCGAGCGCAAGGTTCACTTTGCCGGACGATCCGCGAAATTTGTAGCGATTGATATCTTCCAGAAAATCGGCGGGCAGATTGTTGCTGTCAATGAAGTGAACAAAAGTCTGCCGCGGATCAATGCTGGAAGAAATGATACTGCCGTAAATCTCGTCGCCGTTGGCGAGAACCACTCCTTTGGCCTGGCCGTTCTTCACGATAATTTTCTGAATACCCGATTTTGTGCGAATTTCTACTCCCGCTTCGCGGGCGGCATCTGCAATCGCGTTCGAGATCGCGCCAGTGCCACCGCGCGCGAATCCCCA
>JBEEGK010000375.1:0-8953 GCA_041166845.1 Acidobacteriaceae bacterium | reverse complement strand
TTTGAGAACTTCTTCGCCGCTGACCTTAGGCAACATTAGGTCAAGAATCAAAAGGTCGTAGTGATAGGTCTGGCCGAGCTCAACGCCAGTTAGTCCATCGGCCGCGGTATCCACCGCGTATCTTTCGGTGGTTAGGCCGCGAGCGATGAAGCTCGCAACTTTCGATTCATCCTCAATCAACAGAATACGCATAAGCTTTTATAGCCATCTACGATAAACCTATTACTCGAAATAAACCTCAGTCAAAATCAACGAGATGAAAATCCTTTCATGACTTCGGCTGTTTTCTGCGCTAAGTTTACTTGCCGGTTCACTCAAAGATTGTATTATCGAGCACCTGAAAGACACGGGCCAAGGAATTAATTGATGGAGATCTCAGCGCCACCGGAAATGCCTGTTCGCAGTTCACCCACAATCGTTCGCAAGCGTCCGTTGTACACGACTTTGTGGATGCAGGTACTGATCGCCATTGCGATTGCAGTGGTGTTCGGCTACGTGAGTCCTGAAAGAGCGGTGGCCATGAAGCCGCTCGGAGATGCCTTCATCCGGCTTATCACCATGATCATCACGGTGGTCATCTTCTGCACGGTGGTATCCGGAATCGCCGGCATGCAGGACATGAAGCGAGTAGGGCGAGTTGGCGGTAAAGCACTTTTGTATTTCGAGATCGTGTCCACGCTGGCATTAGCGCTCGGATTAGTTGTAGGAAATGTTGCGAAGCCAGGCGCGGGCTTTAATGTGAATTCGCAAACACTCGATGCTAAAGCTGTCTCAGAATACGCAGGGCAGGCGAAGGCGCAGAATACGACGGATTTTTTGCTGCATATTATTCCTAACACCGTCGTGGATGCTTTTGCCAAGGGCGATATTCTTCAGGTTCTGCTGGTCGCACTGTTGTTTGGATTCTCGCTTTCTGCCATGGGTCCGCGCTGCAAGCCTCTGATAGACATGTTCGAGGCACTGACCCATGCCGTCTTCGGCGTAGTGAATATCGTAATGCGATTCGCGCCCATTGGGGCATTTGGCTCCATGGCTTTTACGGTAGGTAAATACGGAATTGTCTCTCTGGGATCCTTAGTCAAATTGATCGGAGATTTCTATCTCACCTGCGTCGTGTTTGTGGTGGTTATCCTGGGGACTATCGCCTGGGCAGCAGGATTCAACATCATAAAGTTTCTTTTTTACATAAAAGAAGAGATTCTGGTGGTGCTGGCGACCAGCTCGTCCGAAACTGCGCTTGCAACTCTGATGGAAAAACTCGAACGCCTTGGATGTTCCAAGGCGCTGGTTGGATTGGTAGTGCCAACCGGCTACACGTTTAATACCGATGGCAGCAGTCTCTATATGACCATGGCAGCCTTGTTTGTGGCACAAGCTACCAACACTCACCTAACGTTATCTCAGCAGCTCACCATCTTCGCTGTGGCCACGCTAACTTCAAAAGGAGCAAGCGGAGTGCAAGGCGCCGCGTTTATCGCTCTGGTTGGCACGCTGACAGTTGTGCCGACTGTTCCAGTAGCGGGAATGGCGCTCCTTCTTGGAATTGACCGTTTCATGAGCATGTTCCGCGCGATTGTGAATATGGTTGGTAACGGAGTAGCCACCATTGTCGTGGCCCGTTGGGAAAAGGAACTTGACCTCAAGACTCTGAGAGAAAAGCTTGGTTGATCAAAAGAGAATAGACAGCCTCGGGATCAATTTGAAGAAATATTCTGAACAGGTTTTCATCCGCGCTTCGCGAAAGGTTCATTCCCTTCGACTAGGTTCTGGTACTCCGGTGTCAACCGGATCACTCTGCACTTCAAATCGGCGCGTTGCACTCACCGGTTATACACCCCTATGAGAACTTTCAGCATTGCAGTCATTGCAGGAGATGGAATTGGTAAAGAAGTAGTCCCCGAAGGTGTCCGCGTTCTCGACGCGGCCGGCCTGAAGTTTGGGTACAAACTGGATTGGAAAGAATTTGACTGGAGTTGCGAGAGATATCTGCACACCGGAATGATGATGCCTCCGAATGGCATTGAGACTTTGCAGAGGTTTGACGCGATTTTTCTTGGAGCCGTCGGCCATCCCAAGGTTGCGGACCATGTTTCCCTGTGGGGATTGCTGATTCCGATCCGACGACAATTTCAGCAATATGTAAATCTTCGCCCAGTGCGGCTGTTCGCCGGCATAGAGACTCCATTAAAAAACTGGCAGCCGGGCCAGATTGATTTCTGCGTAGTCCGCGAAAACAATGAGGGGGAATATTCGAATATTGGCGGGCGTCTTTACGAGGGAACCGAAGACGAGATTGCAATCCAGCAGACGGTTTTCACGCGACGCGGCGTGGATCGGATTCTGCGTTACGCCTTCGAACTCGCGAGCCAGCGAAAGAGGCATTTAACCTCGGCCACCAAATCAAATGGGATTATTCACACAATGCCTTTCTGGGACGAACGCTTTCACAAAATGGCGGGCCACTATCCCAACATTCGCACTGATCAATTCCATATTGATATTCTGACCGCGCACTTCGTCAGGCATCCCGATTGGTTCGATGTTGTGGTGGGCTCCAATCTCTTCGGCGACATTCTTTCTGATCTTGGACCGGCGGTGGTCGGTTCGATCGGAATCGCTCCCTCCGCTAATCTCAACCCGGAAAAGAATTTTCCCTCTATGTTCGAGCCCGTGCATGGCTCGGCGCCAGACATCGCGGGCAAAGGGATCGCAAACCCCATTGGCCAGATTTGGTCGGGGGCAATGATGCTTCGGCATCTTGGGGAAAGCACTGCGGCCGATGCCGTTGAGAAGGCGATTGAAGAAGTTCTTGCGGAAGCCTCGGTCAGGACTGCCGACATTGGGGGTAGCTCTACAACCAAGCAATTGGGTGAGGCCATAGCGCTGCGCGTTGCCGGTTGACATACTCGACTCTGGATTTTATTTTTAAGTTTGAAATTCGAAAATTGAACTGTTAGAGGGTCTGGTGATTGAGTGCTAGAGAGCCCGCAGACTGCGTTAGCTTCTGGCTCCACAGGGCCTCACCCCCAGCTCTCGCCGAACTGGGAGTATGGCGTCGCGTCCGGCATTCTGGGCTGGATTTTAGACGCGTTCGACTTCTTCGTGGTCATCTTTCTGGTTGATACGCTAGCCACAAACTTTCACACCGACAAAAAAGCTATTGTCTGGACGATCAGCGCAGCACTCGCGATGCGCCCTGTAGGAGCCCTGATTTTTGGTTCGCTTGCAGATCGTTTCGGAAGGCGCAAACCGTTAATGTTAGTGGTAGTTTATTTCTCGACCATCACAGTTCTTAGCGGTTTCGCACCAAATTACGCGATATTTCTCATCTTAAGAGCGCTCTATGGAATAGGCATGGGCGGCTATTGGGGGATTGGGGCGTCACTTGCGATGGAAAGCGCGCCTATTCAGAGGCGCGGATTTTTCTCAGGACTTATGCAGGGTGGCTATCCGATGGGATATCTGCTGGCGGCGCTTTCAGTTCTCGTGGTCATTCCCCGCTTAGGGTGGCGGGCAATGTTTTTCGTAGGAGTGATTCCCGCTTTATTCACTGTCTACCTTGTGTCGAAAGCTCCCGAGTCTGAGGCTTGGAAACAGCATCGGTTACCCGATCTTCGGTCACTGTTTAGAATTTTATTCCAGCACGGCAAGAGTTTTAGTTATCTGCTTTTAGTGATGACCATCATGACGTGCCTGTCTCATGGCACCCAAGACCTGTACCCAGATTTCTTAAAATCTCAACACAGTTTTTCTCGCGATGTGGTTTCTTACATCGCAATGTTTTACAACGTGGGCGCAATTCTAGGCGCGCTATTTTTCGGGCACATTTCGCAGCGCTATGGCAGACGCAGAATTGCGATCGCTGCCCTGTCACTTTCGCTGCTTTCTATACCCCTCTGGGCTTTCGGCGCATCACTTGCTGCCCTCGTCTGCGGATCATTTCTCATGCAAACCGGGGTGCAGGGAACGTTCGGAATTATTCCTGCACATCTCAACGAGCTTTCCCCCGACGCGATACGTGGATTGTTTCCGGGCTTCGTCTATCAGTTGGGCGTTTTGCTTGGATCGCCCGCGGTGGCGGTTGAGTACGCCCTCCGGGACAAACTTGGATATCAATGGGCGTTAGCCACTTTCGAAGGCATCGTCATTCTCTCCCTGGTGGTGATCTTCGCTTTGGGACCGGAAAAACATGGCAAGAGCTTTGTGAAGACAGCTTAGCCACAAAATATTCCGGACCCTGGCGAATCCTAAGAACGCGATCAGCTTTTCTGCAACGCCGGACGAAGCTCGCGAATATCTTTCATATTTTCCAGCGACCATACTTTTTCAATCAGCTTCGAACAAGTTGCCTCTCCTAACACGGGCGTGATTAAGGATTGCGCCTTGGCGACCACCTCTTCACGGGTCATAGGATTCGCAACCGTTCCACGCACATCGCGAATCCAGTCGTTCATCTGGGTGCCATCGTTCAGTGTCAGTTCGACGATGGCTTCGCGTCGCGGCCGGCGAGCATCAATGCGCGGGTCAGCCAACACTTCAACTTTGGCGCGCTGCTTCAGCACGGCAGGATCTTTCATGCGCGGCTTATCGTGAACGGATTGGAATGTTGCTGTTTTATCCAGCAACATTATGGCGACCATGTGTTGCATGCAGATATCGGGCATATCGCGATTGCTTACGGTGTTGGCTTCGTCCGTTGCAATTCGCACGACAACTTTTTGAACATCATCGGCCGTAAACGAACGCTTTTTGAAAAATCCCGCAAGCGCATCGAGCGGTGCCTGAATGGGCGATCCGACAGTCCATTTCTTGATGTTGGTCTGCGTGATTTCGTAGCGCTCACCCAGCTTGTCAACTAGCTGCGTAGGATCAGCTTTGACCGCACCATTTTCTCGGGGAGCGAAAGCCTCGAAGAAATTGTCTGGTCCGGAGAAAATATCGTCAACTCCGGTAAAACCGGCCTTGATCAGCATGGCAGCGATCACTCCGCCAGAGGCGGCCCTTCCCCCGAAGAGAAAAGCTTTCTCCATATGCTCAGCGTCGCGGCTCCAGGCTCCGATGCCGGAAGTTTGTTGCGCGCTGTAATCCAGCAGCAATCGCATCTGTTTTGCATCGAATCCAGCGGCGCACCCAGCAGCAGCGCCGGCGCCGAAAGCGGCAACCGTTCCGTGCGTGCTTCTATGAGTAGCAGCCTGATAGGCAGGACCTCCCATGCTCATTGTGATCCGCGTGCCAACGTCATAGCCGAGAGTCACGGCGCGCAGAAAATGCGTTCCACTAATTGTGAAATGCTCGCCCGCAGACAATGCCGCCGGGACCACTGAGACTCCCGGATGCGATCGAGAAGGACCGTGCGAGTCATCGGTTTCGTCGGAGTGGGCAAGCACACCATTGGCAAGTGCTGCTTCGATAGGCCCACAAACTATGTTGGAAGCGACGACGGTCGCGACTTCCCTTCCCCCGTAGGCGTGAACAAAGTCAATGGCTGCGCGGCCCGGACGCAATCCGGAGCCGGAAATCATTGCTGCGAACGTATCGAGAATATGATGTTTGGCTTTCTCGATGACTTCGTCCGGCAACGGGCGACCGCTGGCTTCGCTCATGTAAGTGCTGAGCTTTTCCGTTATAGGACTCAGGCCTTGTTCTTTCGTTTCTGCGTCGGGGAATGGCTTCGCCATGGCAATTCCACTGGGGAGCGCTGCGCCGGCGACCGCAAATCCGGCCAACTCGAGCAGAGTTCGCCGTGTGAGCGCGATCTTTTTATTCGAAGAACGCCCAGTTTTATTTCCTATCATGCTCTTGTCGTTGCTTTCACTGAAACCCATCTGCGTTTTCCTCCGCCTTAATGAGACTGATTGAGTGATGGTGCTGCGACTTAATTTTCGACCAGCGCTTTCATGACTTTGAACAACTCGTGCTTAGCTTCAAAACCGATCCCAGGAATCTCGGGAAGTTTGACGTACTGTCTTCGACGGGAATTCCATCGGCAAATCCTCCGAAAGGCTGGAAGATTCCCGGGTAGGATTCATTCCCTCCCAATCCCAAGCCGGCTGCAATGTTCAACGACATCTGATGCCCACCATGCGGAATGCAGCGACGCGGCGACCATCCATACTCCTGCAGCATGTCGAGAATTCGAAGATATTCAACGAGTCCGTAACTTAATGCGCAGTCGAATTGCAAAATATCGCGATCAGGACGCATGTGTGCATAGCGAATAAGATTGCGCGCGTCCTGCACAGAGAAAAGATTTTCTCCCGTCGCCAAGTACGTTGAGTAGTTCTTTGCAACCTCGGCTTGCAAATCGAAATCGAGAGGGTCGCCGGCTTCTTCGTACCAGCGAAGTCCATAAGGAGCGAGTGCACGCGCGTAGGCAACGGCAGTCTCGAGATCAAAGCGGCCATTTGCGTCTACCGCGAGCTGATCGGGCTTCCTCAAAATTTTGAGGACCGATTCTATCCGCCGCAGGTCTTCGTCCAGAAACGCTCCGCCGATTTTCATCTTCACCACTGTGTATCCCAGATCAAGATATCTCTGCATTTCCTTCTGCAAAGCGGAGAGGTCCTTGTCAGGGTAGTAGTAACCTCCTGCCGCATACACGAAGACCTTGTCATCGCAGGTGCCATCGCGAAAACGGTCGGCGAGCAAGGGGTAGAGAGGCTGGCTGGCGATTTTCGCAACCGCATCCCATACCGCCATGTCGAGCACGCCCACCGCGACTGATCTCTCGCCGTGGCCTCCAGGCTTCTCGTTTTTCATGACCGTGTCCCAGATTCTTGCAGGATCTAAGTTCTCGCTGCTTTCATCAACGAGGGACCCTGGAGCTGCAGCCCTGAGGCAGGGAATAAAGTGATCGCGCAAAAGTCCGCTGGGAGCGTAGCGCCCGTTCGAGTTGAAGCCAAAACCGACCACTGGCTTGCCATCGCGCACAACATTTGTGACCAGCGCAAGAACGCTCACGGTCATCTGGCTGAAATCAATGTAGGCGTTGCGAATTTTCGATTTGATCGGAACTGCGGTCTCGCGAATATCTACAATCCGCACCATTTGTCGTTTCCCCGAGTCGGTTCTCTAACCACGCTGCAGAAGAGGTCGCAGCTCCCGAATGTCTTTTACGTCGTCCAAGTTGAGCACTCTCTCAATGAGGCGAGCGCACTGCGCGCTTCCAAAGAGGGGCGTTATCAGGTCGCGAGATTTAGCCACGACTTCCTCGCGCGTCATCGGATTTTTCGGAGTGCCGCGAACATTTTCCACACGCTGCGACAGCCGCGTTCCGTCGGTGAATTTCACGTCCACAATTGCCACGCGCAGCGGCATCAGACGCTCCAACTGATCATCGGGGATCAGTTGCACCTTTCGCCGTTGCTGTTGTGTTGCCGCATCCTTCATGCGCGCTTTATCGTGTGCGGAATTGAACGTAACAGTTTTGTCCATCAACATCACCGCAACCATGTGCTGTAAACAAATGTCGGGGATCTCGCGGTTATTTACGATTGCCGCTTCATCGGTCGCCAGCTGTACGGTGACTTCTTGCACTTCGTTCGCAGTGAAAGGCCGCTTCGTCCTCAGGATTTCCAGCGCGTCAAGCGCTGCCTGAATGGGGGAGCCTACCGGCCATTTCTTAATATTGGTTCGGATGACTTCGTAGATTTCGCCGAGTTTTTCGACTAAGCCGGCGGGGTCTGCGTGAGGATTGTAAGCCGCAAAGAAATTATCTTTCCCCGAAAAAATATCTTCGACGCCGGTCCAACCAGTTTTAACAATCAAGGCGGAGGTAACACCGCTGCGCGCCGTCATGCCTCCGAAATGAAACGCCTTCTGGATGTGCTCCGTATCGCGACTCCACGCGCCCAGGCCGGAGGACTGATGAGCGGTGTAGCTAAGAAGGAAGCGCATTTGCTGCGCGGACAAATCGGCGGCGCAACCCGCAGCCGCAGCCGCGCCGAACAGTGGAGAAATGCTGTGTGTGCTCCAGTGACTCTCAGCTTCGAACTGCTGTCCGCCCAGAGTGACAGTGACGCGCGGTCCGACATCGTACCCGAGAGCCACGGCGCGCAAGAAATGTGTTCCGCTAATTGCAAAGCGCTCACCAGCAGCCAGAGCAGCGGGGACGATCGCACATCCCGGATGCGATTGCGACATGGCATGCGAGTCGTCAGTCTCGTCGGCGTGAGCCAGCACACCGTTTACCATGGCGGCTTCTATCGGCCCGCACAGAATTTTTGAGGCAACAACGGTCGCTACTTCCTTGCCGCCATATTCGGTGGCGAATTGCAGCGCTGCGCGTCCGGGAACCAGCTGAGTACCCGAGATCATGGCCGCGAGTGTGTCCAGGATGTGATGTTTGGCTTTTTCCGTCACTTCGTCGGGCAAGGGACGACTCTTCGCCTCGCTCATATAGGCGCTGAGCTTTTCCACCACCGGGCTGACAGTCGAAGCCGAAGTTTCCCCATTAAAAGGCGGCCTTGCCATCGCGGCACGAGCGGGCAGGCCGGTCGCGGCAACTGCCAGACCGGCAAGCTCAAGAAGTTTGCGTCGGGTCAGGGTTGCGCGTTGTGCTTCATCGGTCCGGGATGTATCTCGATTGTCTGCCATCTTTATTTTTTCACCGCCCTAAGCAAAATAAATTTCAATCGTCGAGGGTGGGCATTGTTTTTAGAACGTCGCTCGCGTTGGGACGATTTAGGACCGGATAGTCCTTGCGGATTTTGCCGTCCTGAAACACCAGCACCCGGCGCGCATATTCCGCGATGTCGGGCTCGTGCGTCACGAGAACAATCGTCAGTCCCTTGTCATTGAGGTCCTGCAAAATTTCCATAATTTCAATAGAGGTCCGGCTGTCGAGATTACCTGTCGGTTCATCCGCCAGCAGGATGGACGGACGATTCACCAGGGCGCGCGCGATGGCAACGCGTTGCTGCTGGCCTCCGGACATCTGCGACGGAAAATGATG
>JBEEGK010000374.1:0-4433 GCA_041166845.1 Acidobacteriaceae bacterium | reverse complement strand
CGATGAAATGCTGGATGTGGTTAATGGGAAAATCCCCCTGCGCCGACATGCCAAGCCGGAAGAAGTCGCGTCACTTTTTGCCTTCCTTGCGTCTGATGAAGCTTCGTATCTCACCGGACACGTTTACACCATTGACGGAGGGGAAACTGCCGGCGGATTGGCAAGCAGATAGCATCAGCATCAAAAGAATTTCTTCTTTAGTCGAGTTACCCCTACCGGTTATTGTGCAACTAATTGCTGATCCAGCCCCGGGCGAAGGCGAAATCGCTTGTGACTGCGGTCATGGAAGCTGTACCAAATAGGTCCCTGCGAGAACTATCAAGAGCTAAAGGTATGACATCACTGGCCTCCAAGACCTTGGACATGATCCGCCTGCTGGGACGAGGCGGTCCTGCGCTCTGCAATGTGGCTGTCACCAACGCCTGCAACGCACGTTGCGATTTCTGCAACTTTGCCAACGGAAAAATTTCCCACCAGGACATTCGATGGATTAACGCCAACCAATTCTCTCGCGCCCTGGACATTCTTCACGGACGCGATATCCGCTACGTCAGTTTTTTCGGAGGCGAGACCCTTTTGCACCCGCGGCTCCCGGATTTAATCGCGGCCACCGTTGCAAGAGACATGGGCCCCGCGGTCATCACGAATGGCTGGTTGCTGCCTGCGAAGCTCGATGAGCTGGCAAATGCCGGCCTCAAGACGATTTATATATCGATTGACGCGGCCAGCATGACCGATCACGAAGAGAACCGCGGCTTAAAAGGACTCGGCGAACGTATCCGCGCGGCAACCGCAAAAATGCCCAGCCTCGGCATTAAACCCGTCGCCCAGGTGACGATGAGCCGCTTGATTAAAAATTATCGTGAGCTGGCGCCGTTTTTACGACAGCTAGGCTTCGAATCCGTCAGCTTTTCCTATCCACAACGGGCACGGCTCGGATCGTCATCTCTTGCCTGGTCCGCAACTTCCAAGCTGATGAATTTTGACAATTCCGAGCTGGTAAAGGCTTTCGATGACGTTGACGACCTGCGAAAGGTATTTGCTGTCAACAATCCGCGCGCCTCCACCGATGATATGAAGCGCCATCTCAGGCGCGAGCCGGAACGTTTCGTCTGTTATGGCGGATACAAAAGTTTTTACATGGATTGGAATTTCGATATCTGGCGTTGTGATGCCTGGAACGAGCCCCATTGTGCAGTGTGGGATTTTGCGAAAACTCCACTTGTTCGCGATGGATGCACAGCGTGTATAGCGGACTGCTATCGCGATTCCAGCGTCATGCTTCACTTCGCCGTTTCTTTGGGAGACGCAATCGATGACATGCGGCACGGACGCGTGCTGGCTGCAATAGAGTCACTGGCAAACAGCCGTAATGCCAGCTCTCTCGGCGCGGTCGCCGGAAATTTGCGCGTGTTATCGCATTTGGCTAAGGTTGGATAGCGACAACGGACTCACTTACTACTTACACTCGACCTTGTTGTCCTGCGCGGCTGCGATCTGCCACTTACCATCGCGCTTCAACCAGGTATCGGTCCAAACCTGGCACTGCTTCGCGTCTGGATGCAATTCGTCTTTGCCGATGGCGTGCTCGCTGCCATAAATGATTGCCACGTTTTCGCCCAAGAAGTGCACCTTGGCATCGTCCAGTGCGCAGCCGTGCGCCGAGTGCGGAGCTTTCTCATCGCGTAGCTCGTCCGCCTTGGTGTAGCGCGCGCCGCCAGTGCTGGTGCCCTGGAAATCGCCGGCCAACAACTCAGCGATAACTCCATTATTCGTGCAAACGCCTTCCGCCCACTTGCGCTCCATGTCAATCATGAACCGCGCAGTCTTGTCGTCGGATGTGGCCCAATGGCTTTGCTGCGCAGAGGCGGCAGTCATAAAGACTAGAACGCAAATCAGATACAGAATTCGGAGACGCATAGTCCCTCCAGTAGTCGAGACACTATACAGCCGGGTGCCCTGGGTTCGCGCCGTCCTTTGGCGCTAAGCTGGGAGGTCACAGAAACCGCATGGACGTCGAGCGTACGCAGAATTCGATCAGAAGTTGGGATACTCCATCTCAATCCGGTGAAGAGGGTCTTGGTGAAGAAGCCGCGGAGTGGGAATGGAGCACAGACTGTGATCTTTGGATCGGGAATTTGATGGCCTGTGTAGAACTTAGTGATTAGCCTGCGGAAGCAGTCACTGCAGACGCTATGAAGCTATTTGCCAGCGCTCATAGAACTCATGGAGAACCATCCTCAGAAAACCTGCAAGGCCGGGGCGTTGTTTCTGTCACGGTGAGGCTTTACGACGATCCCCACGTCCTGGTCGAGCGCAACCAGGAATCGAAGCAGGCGTTCGACGGAAAACTGGCGGAATTCTCCGCTCCGCATCTTGGAAACGTCGGGCTGGCGGACTCCAAACAACTCGGCGGCCTCCACCTGCTTGAGACCGCGGGCTTTCAGGATGGCGTCAATCTTGAATACCAGTTGCGCCTTGACTAAATGCTCTTCCGCGTTCGGCACGCCGATGTCCTTGAACACATTTCGGCTTCCAGTTCCGTTTCGTTTTTTGTTGTTCATGGCTTCTTCCCCTTGGCAATCTCTTTGGCTTCGTGCAGCCGTTGCTCGATCAAATCCATATCGCGGCGCGGCGTGGCCCGCCCGGTCTTCGATTTCTTCTGGAAGGCGTGCAGCACGTATACCGCCCCTTCCCACTTCAACGTGTACACCGCCCGGAAGGTGTCACCACGATAGTCCTTGATGACTTCCAGGAGCCCCGCGCCCCCGAAACCACTTAGAACCTTTGCATCAGGATGCTTACCAGCACGCTGTGCGAGATACAGGGCATAACCCATCACGTCCTGTACCAGTGCGGGGAACCCTCGCAGGTCTTTAAGGCTTGTGCCGACCCAGATCACGGATTTGAGCGGCGGTTCATCGCTCATGGCAAGTATTATTGTATAGTGATATCACTATATATGTCAAAAGGATGTTTTGGGACGCATTCCGATGGGGCCCGGCTTGATCTTGCCCGCGTTGCTCACGGTTGCTGGTTTTGGATCAGCCTCTAACATCCCCACTCTAAACTCCGCAAAAAACGTGAAATTTAAAGTGGGCCACGCGTGAGTGGAATTAAGTCATTAAAGCTGTGTAAGAATATAGACGGGGCCCTTAGCTCAGCGGTTAGAGCAGTGGACTCATAATCCATTGGTCCTAGGTTCAAATCCTAGAGGGCCCACCAAAATTCTCAATCGCCGCGATCGTCCGGCGTGGCTCAATTCTTATTCGCAGGGGCATCATGAAATATCGCAAACTTGGCCGCACAGGATTCGACGTCAGCGAAATCGCGCAGGGACTTTGGGGCATGAGCGGGTGGAGCGGCTCCGACGATCGCGAGTCTCTACAAGCGATGCAATCTGCGGTTGATCTCGGATGCAACTTCTTTGACACCGCATGGGCATATGGGAACGGTAAGAGCGATGGCCTGCTAGGCCAGATTTTATCCAGCAATAAAGGCAAGCGACTCTATGCCGCTTCGAAAATTCCTCCTAAGAATCTGAAGTGGCCGGGCTCGTCCAAAGATCGCTACACCGAAGTTTTTCCTGCTAATCATGTTTTCAAATATGCGGAGAACATTCGCGCCAAGTTGGGCGTGGATGCGATTGACCTTCTGCAATTCCATGTGTGGGACGATAGTTGGACTGCCGACCCGCAATTTCGCTCCACCGTTGAAAAGTTAAAGAGCGACGGCCTGATTCGCTCGTTTGGCTTGAGCATCAATCGCTGGGAGCCAGAGAACGGTCTCGAAGCTCTCCGCACCGGCCTCGTGGACGTTGTACAGGTCATTTACAACATTTTTGATCAGGCCCCCGAAGATAAGCTGTTTCCGCTTTGCCGTGAAATGAACATCGGAGTGATCGCCCGCGTCCCACTCGACGAAGGAAGCTTGGGCGGCAAGATGACGCTGGATACGAAATTTCCTGCCGACGATTGGAGAGCACGGTACTTTAATCCAACGAATCTGGCTGCCACTCTAAAACGTGTGGAGAAGTTGAAAGCTCTGCTGAAAGATTCCAGAAATGGAGAAAAGATGACGCTGCCGGAAATGGCGCTGCGGTTCATCCTGTCGAATCAGGATGTAAGCACGATCATCGCAGGCATGCGCAAGCCTGATCATGTGAAGCAAAATTTGGCAGTGAGTGAAGCAGGCGGTCTAAATTCTGAACTGCTTCAGACCTTAAAAAGCCATCGCTGGGATCGAAAGCCCGCGCCCTGGTCGGACTAAGAAGGAGCACGAGCAAAAATTGTCATTCTGGGCGCAGTGAAGAATCCATGCATTACGGGGGAGTCACAGCCCTCTGCTAGGCGCAGCGGGCTTCGGGAATGCCCAACTTGTTAGCGGTGGACGGGGCGTCGTTGATCATTCCTTCCGTAGTGATGCGTCGGGCT
>JBEEGK010000373.1:0-3645 GCA_041166845.1 Acidobacteriaceae bacterium | reverse complement strand
CCGTTCTAATAACTTCAACGTTAACGGCGGTGATGGTAACGATCTGTTTGTAAATTCTCCCGCTATTCAGCCCACGCCTGACAGCATTGCCGAATTTCGCGTGCTCTCCAATACCTTCGATGCCGAGTATGGGCGCAACTCGGGCGCGGTAATCAATGTTGTGACAAAGTCGGGAACCAACTCATGGCACGGAAGCGTGTACGAATTCCTGCGCAACCAGTTATTCAATGCGAAGGGTTATCTCGATATTCGCAAGCCAGACGATAAGCAAAACCAGTTTGGCGGGACCTTCGGCGGGCCGATCAAAAAAGATCGGACATTCTTTTTCGCCTCCTATGAGGGACGAAGAGTAGTTCACGGAATCACTTCTGATCCGGTTGTGGTTCCGACCGCTGCGGAACGAGCGGGAGACTTTTCCGCAACTCCTTTCGATCCGACCGCTGTGGTGGGAACGCAGACTTTTGCCGACATATTAAATGCTCGCTGCAATGTGGGCGCGACCGCTGGTTCGAGCTACAATTCGCTGTTTCCCACAAATGTGATTCCCACGAATTGTTTCGATCCGGCGGCCGCCGCTATCCTGCAGCGTTTTGTGCCTTGTCCCAATGCCGACCCTACATGCACAAATCTCGCCAACACCGCCAATCTGTTTCGCGCAGTTCCTAATGACCACTCTCATGCAAACCAATTCACGCTAAAAATTGACCATCGCATCAATGACAAACAGAATTTGAGCCTCTACTACTACTTTAACGACGGATTCGATGGGCAGCCATTCACGCGCTTCCAGGCGGCAACGCCCAATCTCCTGCCGGGATTCGGTAACAACAGTGCAACACGCTCGCAGCAAATAAATTTGTCGCATGCTTGGACGATTAATCCGACCACCGTGAATGAAGCGAGATTTACATATTTTCGCGAGGCTCAAGGTACCTTCCTTCATCCTCAGCGCACAAATTTGGTTACCGATTCCTGCGGTGGAGCAGCGGCCGGGGTTTGTTTTACGGGAACTAGCGACACTCCCGGCGTGATTCCGACCGATCCTAAAATTGGCATCACGCCCAATCTCGGAGCGAATCGTGAAGGTGTGCCTTTCATCAGCGTTTCGGGTGGTTTCACGATTGGCAATAACTTCGAAGGGGAGTTGCCGCAAAAGGGCAACACTTATCAATTCAGCGATAGTTTGACGAAGATTATAGGAACGCATACGACGAAATTCGGAGTGGATTTCAGAAACCAGCGCTTCCTGCAGACGCTGTATTTCGACGTTAATGGGGACTTTAGTTATTTTGGCGGCGGGTTGAACGATCCCATTGCCCTGGACGCCAACGGAAATCAGAATTTATTTCCCAACTACCTGCTCGGGCTTCCCGACTCCTACCTGCAAGGTTCGGCTCAGACGGAGGACATTCGCGGAAACTCGCTTTATCTGTTTGCTCAAGACAGCTGGAAGATCAAACAGAATTTGACCTTAAATTACGGTTTGCGCTGGGAGTTCAACGAGCCAATCTATGATGCTGGAAAGCGCTACCAGACCTTCCGGCCCGGCCAGGCGACCACAACTTATCCCTGCCAGCTTAGCGCCGCAAGTCAAGCAACTCTCGGTTACCCCGATACGAATTGCAATCCGGGAGGATCGGCTGCTGCAGTGTTTCCGCTGGGACTTGTGGTGCCGGGGGACAAAGGCGTTCCTAAGGGACTAACTTCAAGCTATTACAAAGCCTTCGCTCCGCGCATTGGTTTAGCGTGGGACCCGTTTAAGGATGGGAAGACCACGATTCGCGGCGGCTTTGGTCTTTTCTATAACCCAATTGAACAACTTGTACTCGAGCAGTTTCAGGGCGAGCCTCCTTTTGGCGGCAGCTCACTGATTTCTGGTGGCTTGTTTAATACACCTTTCATTAGCCAGAGCGGGGGAGTCAGCCCGAATCCTTTTAACGGAATTTTGACGCCACCTCATGGCACGCCGACTGACTGGTCCTCATTCCGTCCCATTCTGTTGTTCGGTGAACTCGAGCCGCACCTTCGCTCGCAGTACACATCGCAATATAACTTGGGAATCCAGCGTGAGATCGGCAAAGACATGGTGTTGTCCGTTGGATACGTAGGCTCTCAGGGCCACCGACTGTTGGCAACCAAAGATTTGAATTTCGGAAACGCGCAGACTTGCTTGGATCTGCAGAACATTTCCGATTTGACCGGGGACTCGAATCTGGCGTGCGGTCCATTC
Source organism: Acidobacteriaceae bacterium (assembly GCA_041166845.1). GTDB lineage: Bacteria > Acidobacteriota > Terriglobia > Terriglobales > Acidobacteriaceae > JALYIM01. The sequence goes on along the minus strand of JBEEGK010000373.1, from coordinate 1,415 downwards.
TTCGCTGATAGCGCATACAGTATCGCTGCGGGAGAAATTCCCAACGGCGTGACTCTGCATCTTCCTTACGGCTCGCCGGGAGTCGTTGCTGGGCCGAATCCCACTCCCATTACGCTGGTGGGACTGCGAAAATACTCGTCTCCCAGTTGCGACCCATATACGGGAAACGGTTGCCCGTCGGACGGCGTACCAGTTTTCTCCAGCATTTTCGCCCAGGACACTATCGCGAACTCGAATTACAACTCACTACAGGCATCACTCGAAAAACGATTCACTCACGGTTTGCAGTTTGAATTGGCGTACACATTCAGCAAGTCCATTGACAACGCATCGAGCTTCGAAAACATTTTGAAGCCCATTTGCGATCGCTGTAACCGATCACTTTCTCTTTTCGACGCCCGCCATCGCCTTGTCATCAGCTACCTTTGGCAGCTGCCCATTCCTCAATACGACGGGGCGAAAGGCAAGATTCTCGATGGTTGGGGAGTGTCCGGCATTACCAGCTTCCAGAGTGGTTTTCCCATCCGGATAGAGTCCAGCAATGATTCGGAATTGGAGAACAGCTTTGACTTTGAGCTGCCTGGAAAGCCGGATCTAGTCGCTCCCCTCCATACATTCGACCCGAGAAAAAACGGAGGCTATTATTTCGATCCGACCTCCTTCGCACTGCCGGTGCAATCGAACACTTCCACCCCTCTGCAATTGCTTGGCAATTCGCCCAGGACAATTTGCTGCGGGCCAGGAATTTCCAATTTTGACTTCTCCGTTCAAAAATTGGTTCCGATAGGCGAAAGCAAGCACTTCGAATTCCGTGCCGAGTTCTTTAACATTTTCAATCACACGCAGTTTTTAAATCCGGACGGGAACATCAGCGACGGGACCGATTTCGGGCGTATTAAGCGCGTCCGCGATCCGCGTAACGTACAATTTGCTTTGAAGTTTGCGTTTTAGCGCATACCCGGGCGGTTGCGGCCGCTCGGTATTCTAATGGCCTAGCTCGCAAACGAGCACTGGCTTGAGTCTTTCTGGAGATTACGATGTACCCCGAATTACAAAAAGAAATTTCAACCTTTGAGCGGCGCACGCCTAAATCCGCCGAAGCGTATAAAAAGACCCTTAAACGGATTCCACTCGGTGTTGCTAGCAACTATCGCGCTTATGATCCATATCCGATTTTTGTGAAAGAGGGAAGCGGATCGCATTTTCGAGACCTTGATGGCAATGACTACATTGACCACAACCTTTGTTTCGGCGCCCTCATGGCCGGACATTGCCATCCTGCGGTGATGAAAGCTGTCGAAAAGCGTCTCTCGACCGGAACTATGTTTGGAATGCCGCATGACATGGAATGGGAACTGGCTGAAGTTCTCTGTGAGCGTTTTCCCGTGGAGATGGTGCGCTTCGGCAATAGCGGA
>JBEEGK010000372.1:0-7834 GCA_041166845.1 Acidobacteriaceae bacterium | reverse complement strand
GCTCGAGCGGCCGCGGCTAACGTTGTGGACCGCATTGCGGTTCCAGCCTTCATACTGCATGCCGCCAACGATCCATTCATTCGTATTTTGCCGGGAACCCGGGAAAAGATTCTTTCTAATCCGAATATCACTTTCGTTGAGACCGAGGACGGTGGCCACTGTTCTTTCGTCGGAGAAATTGACGGCTACGACGGTTATTGGGCGGAGCGCCAGGTTTTGGATTTTTTGAAAAAATTCCAAAGCGCTTAATCCCACCATGTCGTCAGATTCAGAGCGAGCACGAGGCTTGCGCGTCTTATACAATCGCTCACGCGTGAAGCACAAAATTCAACCGCGGCACTCGCTGCTGGTCCTCATACTTCTGGCTGCGTCGGCCCTTCGCGCCGAGCCAATTTCGCAGCTGCATCCCACCAACTATGTAAATGACTTCGCCGGTGTCCTCAACCCAGACACTATTTCTCAGCTCAACAATCTGTGTCAGCAGGTGGATGAAAAGGCCCACGCTCAAATCGCGGTAGCCACAATCAAATCTTTAGACGGTAATGACATTGATAGTTATGCCGTGGAGCTTTACAAAAAATGGGGTGTTGGCAGCAAGTCCACGAATCGCGGCGTATTGATATTGCTAGCTACAGAGGACCGCCGCTATCGCACGGAAGTGGGTTACGGGCTCGAGCCAATTCTCCCCGATGGCAAAGTGGGGGGATTCGGTCGCGAAGCCGTTCCGCTGCTGAAGAATAACGACTATAACGGCGCCATTGCGCTGATGGTTTCCCGCGTTGTTGATGTCATCGCAAAAGATGCGGGAGTGGAGTTGACGGGAGCGCGTCCTGAACTTCAGGAACGGCCGCAACCGCGTCCGTCGTTGGCCACGATTATTGTCTATATAATTATCGCCCTCGTCGTATTGCTGAGTCCGCTGCGAAGATTGCTGTTCTGGGGATTGCTATTCAGCGGAGGTGGAGGCGGCTATCGTGGCGGCGGTGGCTTCGGTGGAGGCGGATTTGGCGGTGGTGGGGGCGGCGGCTTTGGGGGATTTGGCGGGGGTAGTTCAGGCGGAGGCGGCGCGAGCGGAAGCTGGTAGCCAGCGAGGCAATCATGGTCCCTGAAAAACAAATTGACGAGTTTGTGAGCCGCATCCGCCAAAGCGCCGGGGATAATCTGCGCAGCGTAATACTGTTTGGATCGGCGGCCACGGGAGAGTTTCACTCCGATTTCTCAAATGTAAATCTGCTTTGCATCCTGCGTGAAACTTCGTTCCCAAAACTATCGGCGCTTTCGTCCGACGTCGAATGGTGGGACAAGCGCAAACATCGTGCACCTCTCATGATGACCGGGGAAGAACTGGAACGGTCGGCCGATGTTTTCTCAATCGAATTGCTGGACATGCAGCAGCGCCACCGCGTGCTGTTTGGCGATGACGTCCTGAGCGGTTTGAAGATACCTATGCAACTGCATCGCGCTCAGGTGGAATATGAACTGCGGGAAAAACTGATTTTATTGCGACAAAATCTTCTTTTGGTTTCAAGCAACAAGAAGCTATTGTGGGAGCTGCTGCTGCGCTCGGTTTCGGCATTCGCGACTTTATTCCGCCATGCACTGATCGCCTTGGGGCATCCCGCGCCGAGTTCGAAGCGGGAAGCCATTGAGAAGTTGGCACTGCAAATAAAGTTCGACCCGTCTGCTTTTTTACAATTGCTGGATATTCGCGAACACAAAATCGAGCAAGCGAGTTTGGACGAGAAGGATGTCGCCAACCGCTACCTGGACGCAATTCAGAAGGTAACCGCCGCCGTGGATGCGATGCTGGATTCTCCAGTGCGCTGATCACGGGAAAGTTTTGAGGAGAAAAATATGAGCAAGGGTTTGATCGCAGTCATCGTTATCGTGGTAATTGCACTGCTCGTTTTTGGGCAGTATGTTGGTGTCCGCAACGCTCTGGTGAGCAAGAATGAGAGTGTCAAGTCGGCATGGTCGCAAGTGGACATCGTGCTCCAACGCCGCGCGGATTTAATCCCCAACCTGGTGGAAACAGTGAAGGGCATCGCCAAACAAGAGCAAACCGTCTTCGGAGACATCGCAAAAGCGCGTTCCGCTTTGCTCAACGCCGGCTCGCCAAGCGAGAAAATAGCGGCCAACCAGCAACTCGATGGCGCCTTAGGCCGCTTGCTCGTAGTTGTTGAAAATTATCCTCAACTTAAATCGAACGAAAATTTTCTGCGGCTGCAGGATGAACTAGCAGGTACCGAGAACCGCATCGCGGTCGAGCGCAAACGGTATAACGATACGCTACAGGATTACAACACCTACGTGAAAACTTTCCCCAACAATATCTATGCGGGCTGGGCGGGATTCAAGCCCAACGACGCCTACTTTGCGGCATCCGAGGGATCGCGCACTGTGCCTAAGGTGAATTTTTCTCCCGACGCAGCGCCGCAATCTTCTCCTCAACCCGCGCCTGCGAGGTAGTGTGGATGTAGATTTTGTAGTCGAACTTGGAGAAGATGACGACACGCTTGATTTTCCCTGGGCCGCCGCAGCTGGCGGCCCGCGTTACTTTGACTTAAAAAGCCATCCGGAATTGTTATCCCAGATAGAAGAAGCCAAGACCTTGGAAGGCTTGCGCGACTTCCTCCGCGCAATTAATTCTCGCCGCAGTATCCTGGAAACGGCCAAGTGCGATGCTTGGTCCACGACCGAGATGAATCCGCAGGACGAGATCTTTGATTTCCCGGTTAAATTCGGCTCATATGTGGACTTATTGTTTTCAGATAATGAGCTCCGCTTTTCCTTCCCGAAACACGAGCAGTTGGCCCAACGCCTCACGCAGCTTCTGAAGCACGCTCCGGAAATGCCCGCGTCCGCAGAATTCCTGATCCGTCGCTGTTACTACCATTCCGAGACCGATATCACTGAAGGGTTCTACTTCACCTTCTATTTATTGGGGTTCGGCAATGAAGTCGCGCAGGCGCAAAAGCAATGGGAAGTGGGAATCCGGCTGGTGCAGAATGCGATTCTGCAACTCTCAAGATGATGACTTTTGAAATGAAACGGTTTTCGCCCTGGTGCGTGCAACGGACAGCATCAGCATAGTGCTTGTGATAATCAATAGTCCGACCGAGGCCGTTTGAATGTCCGCGGCCCGCTTCGTAAGAATTGAATATCGTCCGTAAACAAACTCCAGATGTACCCAGTAAACCAGCAGCGAGGTTTGTCCGAGTTGAATCAGTGGGCTGAATTTCCATTGGCCCAAACCCCATTGGCACCAGAAAAACGCTCCCGCAAGAATCGCCAGCAGCAACCCCACGCGAATTAGGAAGAAGTTGGGACTGGTGTGCCAGAAGTCGTCCGCGGGGTAAAGATGCACGGAGTTCGCGTCCATCCAGCGTGCAAGGTAGATCAGAGCGATACCGCCAGCGCCAGTGACCGCAAAGAAAGCTGCGTTTCTCTTAGTCGTCCAATAGTTTTGCAATATCACTCCGAATGCGAGACCAGCGAACGCGAATGCGCTCCAAGGGAAAATCGGGAAAAGCCAGGATTGCGGCTGGCCAAAAGTATGCACGCCGTTGATGTAAGACTCGATGAACCACGGAAGCCAGCGAGGGCGCCAACTCGTCCACAGCATCGGAGTAAGCATCGCGATTACCGTGGCAGTTACGATCGCACCCGCCTCTAGCGAAAAACGCACGCGAGCAGAATTGGCCAGCGAAAGGACCAGCCAACAGAGCAGGCCCATCAACATCATGGAAAGTCCGATGATGTTAAGAACGTCCACTCTGAGAAGGTCGGTCCACGGAGCCCATCCCCACGCAATTATGTATTCCTGGAGCCGAAAAAGCAGTCCGAACGCAAACACCTGCGCTCCCCGATAAATCAAAGTCCGCGCGATCACAGATGGCGCAATTTCTTTTTGCACCAACTTGGAAAACACGAATGCGAGGGATACGCCGGCAAGAAACAAAAACATCGGTGCGGGCAGAGTTCCGCCCAACTGCGACCACGTGAAAAATGTGCTCTTGCTCGCTTCAGGACTTAACCACGAATCGTAGCAGTGGGTCTGAAACATCAAAATGCAAGCCAACCCCCGCATCCAGTCAATAAAGGCAAGGCGAGATGGGCTGGGTGTTGGCATAGAGTGGCTTCGGCAGCAAAGGCACGCGGAAGTATACGGCAGAACTCCCGGTGATCGTCGGATCATCATGGGGAGCGTGGCAGCAAAATGAAACCGGCGGCAAGTGCCGCCGGCTGTTGAGGAGTTTATGTCCTTGTGAAAGTAACTATTGCGGTGGTGCGCTTGTGGGAACTGACGCAGGTCTCTGGTCATCGCTAGGCGCGGGATTCGTGGACAGCGCGTGAGCGCCTCCGATTGATTCGCCGGAGACGATGAGTTCCACGCGGCGATTCTGGCGGCGTCCAGCAACCGTATCATTTGAAGTTACCGGTTGGCTGGGGCCGAATCCCTGCGTGTTCATAGAGGATTGCGCTACGCCCTGCTGGCCAAGATAACTTCGCACTGACTCGGCCCGTTGTTCTGACAATTTCTGATTGAATGCCAAGGTTCCGGTATTGTCGGTGTGGCCATCAATTTCAACCCGGATGTCCGGATACGCGAGCAAGATTCCTGCGACTTTAGCTAGTCTCTCACGTGCGACAGGCTTCAGGTCGGCTTTGCCAGTGTCGAAAAGAACGTCGGGCATGCTGACGATTAACCCTCTAGCACTGTCTTTCGTCTGCAAAACCTGGTTCAGCTGTTGCAGCAGTCGCGTTCGCATCTGAAGCTTCTCGTTTTCAGATTGCTGCCGCGCCTGGTCTGCCTGTTGTCGTGCCAGTTCGGCTTGTTGCGCCTGCTGGTTGGCTTGCTGGGTGGCGAGTTCGGCTTGCTGGCGAGCCTGGTCGGCTGCAGATCTTGCCTGTTCTGCGGCTCGCTGCTGCTCCTCAGCCTGCTGGCGTTGTTGGGCTTCGGTTTGGGCACGCGACTGAGCTTCTTCAGCTTGCGCCTTTGATTGTTCAGCGGCTTTTCGCTGTTCCTCAGCTTGACGGTGCTGTTCTTTAGCTTGCGCTTGAGCATCGGATGTTCTTTGCGCAGCCGCCTGCCGTTCCTGGTCGGCCGCCTCTTCCTGCTGGCGCTTGAGCGACATCACTCGAGCTTCTTCGGCAGTCTGGGAGGCAGCGCGAGCGACAGTTCCAATTGGGCCTAAGCCCTGCTTCCGGCGGTAATAGTCTTCGGCCCGATCAAGCAATTTCTGTGCCCGATCATAAGTTGCCGTGGCATAGTGGTCGGCTTTTGAATCCTTTGCCACCCGCATTGCGTTGCGCGCTTCCAGCAGATCCAAGGGGATCTTGTTGTTCACTCCGTAGATCGGGTCAGGAATTGGGGCAACTTGTGCAGAGTACAGATCGTGCGGAAGCATTTCAAAATTGACGTTAACTGGCTCGATTCCTCCCAGCGTGTCTTTGCGGATTTCATTTTGCGCGACGACCAGGTCACTTGGCTGCGTTACCGCAAAATACGGCTCAGCAGTAACGATGAGCGCGAAAGCCTGTACATCCGACGTCACGTGCAACGAAGCCTTCCCATCCTTCTCAATCAGTTCGCCCAGATTGTCGGGACGCCCTTCGGGAGTAATCGCCCAGAGCACATAAGCGAGATATGCCAGTCCGAAACTGTTCGCGGGACGTAGGTTTTTCACGTTGGTGTCCACTTCGACGCGCCCTGACTTGCTCTCCACTTTGGCCTCGCCCGTGACAGCGGGCATAAGGTCGGTGCCCTTTATATCTACTCTCGTAGCTCCGCGGCGGCGGTAATCCACCGCCTGCGTGCTGCGAGAAACTACTTTCATGTGATAGCCGCTGGTTTGGTCACCAGATACTCCCTCGCCTTGCCATGCGGATGCGGACAGCGTGAATGCTGTGAAAATCAGAACCATTGCGAAAGCGCGTCTCTTAAAATCCATCACTGGAAATTACCTCATGCCATTTTAGGCTTTTCTTTTTTTGACCTGGCGCCAAATACTTCATAAGACCCGGGAAAAAGCTGTCTTGTACCGTTTTAGACTTCAGTTCTATTTCGAGAGATTAAAGATAATGGTGAGCGAAATTGAAAAGCGATCAGTGGTTTACCGTAGGTATTCAGAAAATTAACCGCATTGCTTGGAGGAATAAGAATACTCGCTTTTAGCACACTGTGCGGCGACACGGGGGTGTCACGAAGGCTGCCTGAGGCGGGCGAATCCGGTGAAAACACGCTTTCCAGCCCGACGAAACTCCCCGAATGACACCTCGAGAAGGATCTCCGACCCATTTTTGTGCAGGCCAGGCAGGTGTACCCCATTCCAGTCCACATGGCGCTTGCCGGTGGCAATATAACGGGCAAATCCCTGCTCGTGTACTCGCCTGAGGTACTCCGGCATGACCGTGGTCAGCTTCGCACCAATCAACTCTTGCGGATCGTAACCGAAGATTTTTTGCACGCCCGCGTTGGCAAAGACGATGTTGCTTTGCTCGTCAATGGTGAATATGGCCAACGAGGCGGCTTCCGCCACAAGTAATAATTCTGCTTTGGCCGCCTCCAGCGCCTCTCCCGCCGATAGTCTTTCCAAAAAGACGCCAATTTGTCCACCCAGCGCCACCAGAAATTCCCGGATGCTGGGCGCGACTTCTTGCACTTCATGAGAAAAGAATTCGATCACTCCATACATGGTCTTGCCGACGTGAACCGCGAAGGCCATCCCGGAGTGCAAATTCTCGCTTTCAGCCACCCACGCACGGGGAAAATTCTCAGCCTTGCATACGTCCGGTATGTAAATAAACTCGCGCTTCCGCCACACGCTGCCGGGCAAGCCTTCCCCGATGCTGAACTTTCTCGCTCGTGTAACAGTCCCAAAATTTATCGCTGGACCCGGTTGAGCATAGAATTCGGCGCATTCCAAGGCCATCTGAAGCTCGTTTACGATCCAGAACGCGCCAACGTTCCATCCCAGGCGGTCGGTCAGAAGACGCAAGGTCGCCGCAACGGGAGAAACGCCCGGAGTACCGGCTGTGAAAAAGCCTGTAATGGCGTAGCCGATCTGCCAAAAATCCGCATTTTGCAAGTTTGGGCCGGAAGGAATTTTCGACATACTTACGGGACGTGACTAACGAATTATACGGCCTCGTAAAGCATCGTACCGATTGCAGGCCCATTGAAACCGTGTACTCTCTAGAATGAATGGCTAAGACTTAAGGAGAACTAAAAAGCATGGACGACAACAAAAAAAAGGACAGCTCATCACAGCAGGCCGATAGCGAGAAAAGCCACGAGCCAGGCTCCATACTGGAAGTTGCCGCCCGCGCAGTTGGGACTGCTGCTGGAGTAATTGCATCTACGGCATCAAAAATCGTTGACAAGCCCGAGGACGAAGCCCAAGTTGACGAAAAACCTGAATCCGCAGAGCCAAAGGGTGACAAACGTCCTTCCGAGCCTAAGACAGGAGAGAAGCCAGTCTCCGAGCAGAAAATGAATAGTAAGTCGAGCGCGCCCGAAGCACCGAAGGCAGAGCCAAAGAAGACGGCTCGCGCCTCGAAATCATCTGCTTCATCTAGCGCGGCAGGGAAGGCATCCGACAAGAGGGAAGAACTGCGCGTCGCCCGAAAGAAAAAGAAACGTCGCGCTCACCGGGTGGCTCTGCGGCGATCTAATACGAATGGGTAGTGGTGTGTCCGGATTCGTCCAGTGCCTGCCGCTAAAAAACCTGAGGACAGCCCGGAGCCCCCGGAGCTGTCCTGTCCCTCCCGGTTAGAAGGGCTGGTGTAGTGAAATCAGCATATCTGCTGTATGTTTCACAACGATTGCGAA
>JBEEGK010000371.1:0-10431 GCA_041166845.1 Acidobacteriaceae bacterium | reverse complement strand
TTTCCACTCCCTCCGAACGGGACGAGCGTCGTGTATTCAGTCTGCTGTTGCCTCCTCCCAACGTGACTGGCCGTTTGCATATGGGCCACATGCTGAATCAGACGCAGATGGATATCGTTGTGCGCTGGCATCGCATGCGGGGATTCATCACGCTCTGGCTGCCGGGCACAGACCACGCTGGAATCGCTACGCAGATGATGGTCGAGCGGCAACTCTCCAGCGAAGGAAAAAAGCGCGAGCAGTTGGGACGCGAGGCTTTCATCGAGCGCGTGTGGGAATGGAAGCGCCACTACGGCGGCGCGATTCTTGATCAGATGAAGCGCCTGGGCGCGTCCGTTGACTGGGAGCGCGAATATTTCACCATGGACGAAAATTTGTCGCGCGCGGTGCGCGAAGTTTTTGTCCGCTTATATGAAGACGGACTGATCTATCGCGGCAAATACATTGTGAACTGGTGTCCGCGTTGCGGCTCGGCGATTTCCGATCTCGAGGTCAAGCACGAAGATGTTGCGGGCAAGCTGTATGAGATTCGTTATCCCGTTGTCGGTTCGGAAGAGTTCATCACAGTGGCGACGACGCGTCCAGAGACCATGCTGGGCGATACCGCCGTCGCGGTGAACGAGAAGGATGAACGCTACACGCATCTTCATGGGAAGAAGGTTCGTGTGCCGCTGGTGAATCGTGAGATCCCGATTATCACGGACGAGCTTGCTCAGCCCGAGTTCGGAACTGGGGCGGTGAAGGTGACACCGGCGCACGATCCCAATGATTTCGAGGCGGGACTTCGCCACAACCTGGCGCAAATTGATCTCATGGATGACCACGCTCGCATGAATGAAAATGCCGGCGCCTACGCGGGGCTGGACCGCTTCGAGGCCCGGCTGCGAGTGTTGCATGATTTGCGCGAGCAAGGGTTTCTGGTTGCAGAGAAGGATTACACCGTCTCCATTGGCAAGTGCGACCGGTGCAACTCGATTGTCGAGCCGAGGCTCTCGATGCAATGGTTCATTAAGATTGCGCCTCTGGCGAAGCGCGCCATCGAAGTCGTTGAGAAGGGATACATCCGCTTCACGCCGGAAAATTATCAGCAGATTTATTTGAATTGGATGAACAACATCCGCGACTGGTGCATCTCGCGCCAGCTCTGGTGGGGACATCGCATCCCCGCATGGCGATGCACCGATTGCAATGAAACAATTGTTGCGCGCGAAACGCCAGTGAGTTGTACGAAGTGTAAGAGCTCGCGACTTGAGCAGGAACCTGACGTTCTGGACACATGGTTCTCGTCGGGATTGTTGCCGTTCACTTCGTTGGGGTGGCCTGATGCGACACGTGACCTGGATGTTTTTTATCCTACATCGCTGTTGATCACGGGTTTCGACATCCTGTTTTTCTGGGTGGCGCGCATGATCATGCTGGGATGCTGGTTCATGTCGCCTCCGCATCGGCCGGTGCGAGCCGGAGAGAAACAGTTAGAAGGTGATGAGGTGCTGCGTCAGAGTGTTCCCTTCCGCGAGGTGTACATTCACGCTCTGGTGCGCGATGCCGACCGCCAGAAGATGTCGAAGACCAAGGGCAACGTGCTCGATCCGATTGAAGTGATCGGAAAATATGGGACGGATGCAACCAGATTTACCTTGGCGGCGATGTCTTCACCTGGGACGGATATTGCGTTCAATCCCAGTCGCACGGATGGATACCGCGCTTTTGCCAATAAGATCTGGAACGCCGCGCGTTTCATGTTCATGAACGTGGACCGGTTAGGCGCAGGCATTCGGCCATCGTCTGCAAAGTCGGGTGCGGGAGTGGATAGCTTTGCTGCGCAAACGCTTGAAGATCGCTGGATACTCTCACGGTTCAATCGCGTTGCGGGAGATGTGGACAATGCGCTTACCGCGTACCGCTTCGACGATGCCGCGCGCGCGATTTACGATTTCTTCTGGGGAGAATTCTGCGACTGGTACATCGAACTCATCAAGCCGCGAATGATTTTGGAAGATGACACTAAGGGTGGCGCGGCCACTCGCGAGGATGGCGTCCTTGCTTGCCGAAATCTGGTCAGCCTGTTCGAGGCTTCGTTGCGGCTTTTGCATCCGGTGATGCCGTTTATCACCGAGGAAATCTGGCATGCGCTCTACGACGGCAAACCGCCGTTGGCTTCAATCGCGCTGGCAAGTTATCCGCAAACGAGTGAGAAGCAGATCAACCTGGATGCGGAAACCGAGATGGCGATACTGCAAGACTTGATTGCCAGCGTGCGCAACATACGGGCGGAGCTCAAAGTTGAACATAAGCAACGCGTGCCGATCCAGATTTTCGCGCAAGATCCTGCCATTCAGAATTTGATCGAGCAGAATCGCGGCGCGGTGGAGCGGCTGGCAAACGTGGAGGCAATCGCCTGCTCGGAAATCTCACTCTCCAAACTTCCGGGGGCGAGGCATACAGCGCGTTTCGATGTCCACGTGATCTACGAACAGAAAATTGATGTTGCTGCCGAGCGTGCGCGTCTCACGAAGCAGCTGGAGCAATTTGGCAAGGAAATCTCCAATGGCGAGCGACAGTTAAGCAATGAGCAATTTCTTGCTAAGGCCCCAGCTAATGTGGCGGAGGGCATCCGCAAACGGCTGCTTGAGTTACACAGCCTTCGAGAAAAAGCGCAGCTTCAACTGGATGAACTTGTGACCGCCGTTCGCTGATCGCAAACGCTTGAGGCTGGTAAACTCATTCCTGCTTCGGTCGGCGGCAACGGCCGCTAGCATTCTATGATCGTCGCTGTTTAATCTTCAGCTCTATGGACTGGAACAGCCGCCGCATTACCGCAATCATTCAGAACGCGCTTCTGGAGGACCGCGCCACGCGCGATGCGACCAGCTATGCGTGCATCGAGCCTGGTCAGCGGGCAGCAGGAACGATTCTTGCCAAGCAGGATTGCATTCTCGCAGGCATCGGATGCGTTTCGCGCATTCTCGACGTGTATGCTGCGCTCGACGGGGCGGTGACGTCGCACTACGAAGTCACCAGCCATCCGGAAATTTTCGATGGCATCCGTCTACATAAGGGGCAGACCATCGCCGTGATTCGGCACAATGCGCGCGTTATTCTTTCCTGCGAGCGCGTGATTCTGAATTTTCTACAGCGTCTAAGCGGAATTGCCACCACCACAAGGAAATTTGTGGACACGGTTTCCGGAACGAAAGCGCGCATCCTTGATACTCGGAAAACTGTTCCCGGATTTCGCGTGCTCGATAAATATGGCGTGCGCTGCGGCGGCGGCCAGAACCATCGCCTCGATCTTTCCGACGGAGTGCTTATCAAAGGCAACCACATTACTCTTGCGGGAGGAATTGTTCCGGTGTTGGAGCGCGCGCATCGCAATCGCCGGGGCGCGCAACCCATCGAAATCGAGGTGCGTTCGCTCGCGGAATTGGATCTTGCATTGGCGAATGGCGCTGAGGCCATCCTCATGGACAACATGACAGTTGAGGATGTAGCCCGCGCCGTTGAACGCTGTTCACGGCTGGAACGGCGAATCCCACTGGAGAGTTCCGGCGGAATCACTCTAGCGAATGTGCGGGCCTACGCGGAAACGGGCATAGATTTTATTTCTGTCGGTGCGCTCACACACTCGGCAGACGCGGCGGATATGAGCATGCGCGTTGTCCCCGCTTAAACCGTTGACACCGACGCTATAACATTTGTCGTTTCACGCGCTCTCCCTCATAATTTCCGCATCGCTAAAACCGCCAAAACTCGACTTGCCCCAGCTACGCAGACCGACGCCCGGTTGGGACGCATCGTGCGCCTCTTGACTGCCAATGCAACCGTCGTGGTAAGCGGGACAAAGATCGCCGACGAGATCGGCGTCAGTCGTTCCGAGATGTGGCGTCTCATTCAGCAACTCCGCAAATTGGGAGTAGAAATCACTGGGCACCCCGCTAGCGGATATCAGCTCAGGGCCATCCCAGACCTTATTCTGCCGGACATGCTCGATCCTTTATTACGGGGCACAATTTTCAGCGGGCGCGTTCATCACTACTACAAAATCGGTTCCACGAATACGGCGGCTATGGAAGCCGCCAGCAAGGGCGCGCCCGAGGGCAGCGTATTCCTGGCAGAGCAACAGACCGCTGGCCGTGGACGCGGTGCGCATGAGTGGCACTCCGCTCAATCGGTAGGAATTTATTGTTCGGTGGTGCTACGTCCCTCGCTTTCTCCGGGAGAGTCGCTTGTCCTATCGCTTGCGGCCGGGCTTGCTGTGCATGCGGCGGTTCAGGAATTGTTTCCCTCTCTCGCGCCGGATTTGAAATGGCCCAACGATGTGCTCATAGACGGGAAGAAATTCTGCGGCATACTCACCGAGATGAATGCGGAAGTGACTCGCGTCCGCCATGTGGTCGTGGGTATCGGAATCAATGTGAATCAGAAAAGCTTCCCTCCCGATCTGGCTGCAATAGCAACATCGTTGCGGATTGCGACCGGAACGGAATGGTCGCGAGTGGAGTTGTGTGCTGCTTTGCTAAAATCGCTGGACCGCGAATATCGTGCGCTGTTCGAGAGGCCCAACGCACACGATGCGATTTTAAAAAGATTTCAGCAGTGTTCCTCCAGCGTTCGCGGACGAGCGGTTCGCGTGGAGGAAAATGGCGGATTCGAAGGCGTCACCGAAGGGTTGGATGCGCGTGGTTTTTTACGAGTTCGCACCGCTGAGGGTTCGCGTACAGTCTTGAGCGGAACAGTACGGTTAAAGTAGGAACTATGCTGCTAGTGCTCGATGTCGGCAATACCAATACCGTGTTGGGAGTTTTCTCGCGCGACGGAGACGCATCCTCGCGCACGGGCAGCACGCCAGCGGGCTACGAGCGTTTGCTTGCCAACTGGAGAGTCTCGACCATCGCGACACAGACAGTGGATGAATACGGCGTGCTCTTCCGCAATCTGTTTGCGATGGACAAGATTGAAGTGCAGGGCATTCACGGTATTGTGATTTCTTCCGTCGTGCCTCCGCTGGATTCAACGCTGCGCCAAGTTTGTGAGCGCTACTTCAATACCAGGCCTCTATTCATCGAACCCGGAATTAAAACTGGGATGCCGGTGCTCTACGATAATCCTGCTGAAGTCGGCGCGGATCGCATCGTCAACTCGGTGGCCGCGTTCGAGAAGTATGGTGGCCCGTGCGTGATCGTGGATTTCGGCACAGCAACAACTTTCGATTGTGTTACGTCCAAGGGCGAATACCAGGGCGGCATAATCTGCCCCGGGCTGGGAATTTCAGCCGATGCATTATTTGAACGCACAGCGCGCCTACCTAGAATTGACATACGCAAACCCGCGCACATCATCGGCACAAATACTGTAGGCAGCTTGCAATCCGGCCTCTATTACGGATATCTCGGACTGGTTGACGGAATTCTGAAATTGCTGCTGGAGGAACTGGGCGACGCAACCGGCGTGATCGCCACCGGTGGATTGGCGGGATTAATTGGGAGCGGATCAAAGTTCATCAAGCATGTAGACGAATTCCTCACACTCGAAGGCCTGCGCATAATCTGGGAACGAAATACTTCGATCAAGCCTGGACGCGCCGACGCCACTCCCAAAGCTAAACCACACGTCCGTTGATCTTCGTGGAAAACTACTTTAATTATTTCACCGAAATAGAAGAACACTTTCAGCGGCGTCGCGGAGGCATTCTGCTGCTCTCCACACTTGACTGGGCACTGATCGAAATCTGGAAGGACGCGGGCATCCCGCTGGTGGCGGCACTGCGCGGCATTGATGCTGCCTTCGAACGTTATGAGCAGCGTCCTACAAAGTCTCGCAAGGTAAATAGCCTGGCGTATTGTGCGCAAGAGGTGCTGGCGGCAGCCGAAGAGATGAAAGAAGCCGCCGTGGGCGTATCTTCCGAACCTGCGAGCAACGACAGTGCAAAAGGGTTTTCCGCTGCCGATATTATTTCTTTTCTGAAAAGAAATGCCGCGCAGATTGCCGGAGCGGCGCTACCTGAGAGCCAGGGCATTTCATGTCGTCCGCTCGCGGATGAAACGTCCAAACAACTTCGTGATCTCGCAGCCGAGATTGAAGACGCGAAAACTGTGCCTAAACTTGAGGGGTTGGAGCGCAGGCTCGCGGTCATGGAAGAAAAACTAATGGCTGTGCTATTGGCGACGACTCCAGACGATCAGATCGTGTCCATACGAGCTCAGGCTGATCGCGAATTGGCGCCTTACCGCAACAGAATGGCTGGCACGCAAATTGACCAACTGCAAAAGCAGTACCTGCACAAGAAGTTGTTGGAAGCTTATCGCCTGCCGAGATTGAGCCTCTTCTATATGTAGTTTTGCTCGCGAAACGCGAGTACCTCACATTCCGAATAGAATCAAATCTTGGAACTCACAATTGAGAAACTAGTTTATGGCGGCGAGGGACTCTCCCGCATGCCTGCCGATGAGCAGGGACGCGGCAAAACAGTTTTCGTGCCTTTTGTGCTGGAACATGAGCGGGTCGAGGCCAAATTGGTCGAGCAGCGGCCTGGTTTCGCGCGGGCGAAGCTGGAAGCAATTCTCGAGGCCGCTCCTCATCGCATCCCGCCGGGGTGCCCATACTTCCAAACTTGCGGAGGCTGCCACTACCAGCACACCGGCTACAAACATCAGCTTGAGATTAAAGCAGCCATCCTGCAGGAGAACTTGCGCCGGATTGCCAAGTTGGAGTCGGACCAGAAACTCACGATTCATCCGTCACCGGAGTGGAATTATCGTAATCGCGCGCGATTGAAAATCCATAGCACGCCGCAGTTCGCGCTCGGCTACTACGAATTCGGATCTCATAAGCTTTTGCCGATCCAGCAGTGTCCGATCAGTTCACCGCTGATTAATCGGACGATCGCTGCTCTCTGGAAATTGGGATCCGCTGGTGAGATTGACAGTGCGATTCAGGAAGTCGAATTGTTCGCAACTGCGGACGATTCAGAACTAATGATTGAAGCATATTGCTCGCTCTCCGTGAATACCGCGAACGCAGAAGCGTGGGCGCAGAAGCTACAGAGTGCTTTGCCTGAAGTTTCCTGCGTCGCGATATTTCAGTCTCGTCCACAGGAACGCGTTGACGCTCGACGTTCCGCACTAAAGCCATCCGAGCCGGAATTGGTCGCTTCTTCCGGTAGTACAACGCTCAGTTACAAAACTACAAATGCGCAATACCGCGTGAGCGCGGGTGCATTTTTCCAGACCAACAGATTTCTGACCGATGAACTCGTACGAATTGTCACCTCCGAAAAGCGAGGCAGCACGGCCCTGGATCTTTACGCTGGCGTAGGACTTTTTTCTTCTGTCCTGAATCGGGAATTTGAACGCGTGATTGCGGTTGAGTCGTCACCGACTTCTTATGCTGACTTGGTCTACAATTCGCCAGCGAATGTAAAAGCGATCCGTGCGACGACGGAACAATATTTGAATAACGTGTCGGGCAAACTACAGCCTGATTGTGTTGTTGTGGATCCTCCGCGCAGCGGGTTGGGAGAGAAGGTCGTTGACGCTCTCGTGAGATTGAATTCGAAACATGTAACCTATGTATCTTGCGATCCCGCAACTCTTGCTCGGGACTTGCGCGGCCTCATCAACTCCGGATATCGGATTGAACACGCGCACTTGATTGACCTGTTTCCGCAGACCTATCACATCGAGAGCGTTTTTCACCTCATTCGCTAGGCCCAAGCTTCTGACGCAATTTGATCTCGCCGCCAAGTGCGCGGTCCTCCTCTGAGCTGCGGGCAGCTGGCCGCCACCCGATGCTCTGGGCAGCCCTCACTTTTGCGGCGGGTATTTCCGCTGGCGTTCACATGTGGCGTCCGCCGATGTGGTGGGCCATCAGCATCGCCGCTTTCATCACTGCCGGATGTTTCTTTGTACGACGAAGAGTCGCACTTTCCTGCGCGTTGGGCCTCTGCACGCTGTTCTTCATGGTGAGCGTTTGCAATCAGTTGCAGAAACAGGAAATGTCGAGCGCGCCGAACGCGGCAAGCTTCGCCGACGGGCGCGAGTTGGAAATTACAGCACACGTAATTAAAGAAGGGACACCGCGCGATTCCGTCTCGAACGAGCTGAGTCAAACAATTGACATTCTCACCGAGGAAGTGCTCGACAACAGAGTGCACGAAGACGGCGTTCCGGCGCGCGACCAATCCGCGCGAGCGGCCCCGATTGGAATTCGCCTGAGCATTCATTCCAAGAAGAAGGAGGCTGAAGATGCGATGCGTGTTTTTCATTACGGCGAACGTTTGCGTGTGCGTACGAAACTCTACTTGCCTCGCAATTACCGCGACCCGGGGGCCTTTGATTACGCGGGATATCTCGTCGAAAACGGAATCAGTGCTCTCGGCTCGGCGAAGCTTGAAGACGTTTCCGTGCTCCCAGGATTTAACGGCGGACTAACCGAACTCTGGCGCACGCGCATGCATCGCAAAATTATCGAGCGAGTGCATGCTCTCTGGGCGCGATCCGATGCCAGCTTAATGGATGCCATGGTGATTGGCGAAGACAGTTTTCTGCATCGCGCCACGCGCGTTAATTTCCAGAAGTCGGGCACATATCACGTGCTGGTGGTTTCTGGGATGAACGTCAGCATTCTCGCTTTCGTTACATTCTGGTTTCTAAAACGCCTTCGCGTTGGGGACATCGTCGCCAGTGCCATCACCGTGAGTTTTATAGTTACCTACGCTGTGCTCACAGACCTCGGTTCTCCTGTCTGGCGCGCGACTCTAATGCTGACGATTTATCTGGGCGCGCGCTTGTTGTATCGCGAGAAATCTATGGTGAACGCCATCGGCGCGGCTGCGCTCGGCATCATGATTGTTGATCCGAGGACGCTCTTCGGCGCCAGCTTTCAGCTCACGTTCTTATCAGTCTGGCTGGTGGTAGGTGTAGGCGTTCCCTTACTGGAGCGGACTACGCAGCCATACTCAAAAGGCCTGCGAAATTTAGACGCTCTTGCTTACGATTCTTCACTTGCTCCGCGCGTGGCACAATTTCGGCTCGATCTGCGAATGCTTGCTGGGCGCCTCAACCGTTTCCTCGGTAACCGTATCGCACGTGTCTCGATCCTCGGGGCAACGCGCTTCGCCATCGGATGCGCCGATGTTCTCCTCATCTCCGCCGTAATGCAAATTGGATTTGCGCTTCCAATGGCCTATTACTTTCATCGCGCGACGGTTGTGGGATTACCGGCAAACATTTTGGTGGTTCCGCTGATGGAACTGCTCATGCCCGCAGCGATTCTGGCGCTCTTGGTAAGTTACATTTCTCTGACGCTCGCGAAGATACCGGCGTGGACCGCGATGCTTGCGATCCGCGGAATCGCGGGCACAGTGCACTGGCTGGGCGGGTTGCGCGTGGCCGACACTCGCGTCGCCACTCCCGAGTGGACGATGATCGTTCTGGCCGTGGCGGGGATTGCATCCGCTCTTTACCTGGCGCGCCGGCGCGCGCTGTTTGCTTATGCGAGCATAGCGATCTTAGCCGCTACCGCATTATGGATCGGCGCTGTTTCGCCTTGGGCCCGAACTCACCCCAGTGTTCTCGAATTGACTGCGATAGATGTCGGACAAGGAGATTCCATTCTGCTGGTTTCTCCGCAAGGTCGCACCATGCTGGTGGATGCCGGCGGGCTTCCTTATTGGACGAACTCAGAACTCGATATTGGAGAAGACGTCGTCTCGCAGTACCTGTGGTCGAGAAAGATTCACAGCCTGGATGTTGTCGTCATAACCCACGCGCACTCGGACCACATAGGAGGAATGGGCGCCATTCTCGCAAATTTTCGTCCACGTGAGTTGTGGCTGGGAGTGAATTCGTCCAGTCCCGAGTTACAGAAATTGCTCTACCAGGCCAAAGCTCTGCATATTCCTGTGATCTTGCGTAAAGCTGGCGACGTGATTGAATTCGCCGGCGCCTCTGTCCGCGTTCTCGCGCCCCCATCAAGCACGGAGATCAATTCATCTCATCGCAACGATGAGTCACTGGTAATGAAGGTTTCCTACGGAGCAACGTCGGCCCTGCTGGAGGGCGAAGCCGAAAAGCAAACTGAAAGACAAGTTGCCGTGGAGTTCCCTCAGGCAGACCTGCTCAAAGTGGCGCATCATGGCAGCGCTACTTCTACTATCCCGGAATTGTTGGCGGTGGTGAAACCGAAGTTCGCGGTAATTTCACTGGGCAGTCGTAATCTGTATGGTCATCCACGAATGGAAGTATTAAGCAGGCTGCAGGAATCGAAAGTCGCAACCTATCGTACGGACTTCTGCGTGGCCACAACCTTTTATCTGGATGGAAAAACGGTTATTCGTCCAGATCAGCAGCACCCGCCTCCGTAGCTCCGCTCAAATCGGCTTCCGAGGCGGGGATGCCATAGCCATGAGTTCCGTTTTCATCCGAGGACGCC
>JBEEGK010000370.1:0-2628 GCA_041166845.1 Acidobacteriaceae bacterium | reverse complement strand
CTTGAACGCGAAGACATCTATGCCGCCATTGAATATGCGGCGCACCAAGCCGATCACATCGTCCTGCAAGCGTAGTAATGTTCCTGGTCGATAACCAGCTCCCCATAGCCCTTGCCCGTTTTCTGGCCTCTCGTGGCGTCGAATGTCAGCATGTTGTCGACCTGGACTTGGGCGGCGCCTCCGATGCCGCCATCTGGAAGTACGCCAACCGGAACGATTGTGTTGTTATCAGCAAGGACGAAGATTTTCTGTATATGGCGAACATCCCGTCAGCCAAAGCGCGTCTAATTTGGGTTCGATTCGGGAACTGCCGCACGAAAACGCTGCTTGCAGGAGTGGAACGCTTGTGGCCCCGGATCGAAGCTGGACTGAAGGCCGGTGATCGAGTGATCGAGGTTCGTTGAGCAAAGCAAAAAGTACGCGAGGCTAGAAGCTCACGCGCGGGCAAATTCGGGCTCAACCGTGGCCAAGCATTCTCCGGCTGCTTCGATGCGCGCCGGCTGGGGCCACTTTGTGGGCACGATATTGTGCTCGATTGCGTAGCGGGTTAATTCGGCGGTGGTCCGAAGTCCCAGCTTGTCCATGATCGCCATCTTGTGGAACACGGCCGTCTTCACCGATAGGTTCAACCGGATTCCAATTTCTTTCGCAGTACAGCCCTCCGCGACCAGTTGCAGAACCTCGCGCTGTCTTAGCGTAAGCGGCGGGTTATCCTTCATCTGCACCCGATCCGCGGCGGCCGCAATCGCGCGCTGCGATATCAGCCGCGTCACATAAGTTCTTCCAGTCATCACTTGATTGATCGCTTCAATCAATTCCGGAAACGAGCAGCGCTTCAGCACGTACCCGGTCACACCGCAGCGGAAAGCTTCCACC
Source organism: Acidobacteriaceae bacterium (assembly GCA_041166845.1). Classification (GTDB taxonomy): domain Bacteria; phylum Acidobacteriota; class Terriglobia; order Terriglobales; family Acidobacteriaceae; genus JALYIM01. Next base: position 1,752 of record JBEEGK010000370.1, on the reverse strand, counting down.
ACGTGCGACGGTTCAGGTTGGCCTGCCATCATGATCACCTTGGACACATCGGCCAGTTTCTGAAAGTCCCGCGCTGGATCGAGCCCGTGCAACTGAGCCAAAGCCCTATCGAGCAAAATCACATCGGGCTTAAAACTGGCGACGCTACTAAAGAGATCGCGCCCATACTTCATGATCTTAACGTTCTCAAACTCGGTCTCCAATAATTTGCGGAGCCCTTGCGCCATCAAGAGATGCTCTTCGGCAATCAAAACTTTGGTGCTATTCGTCATGCTGTTTAGCGGATATAGATTCTATGCCCAAAAGTTGTAGGATTGAGTACGGCGAAAAGTGATTCGGGCCGGGCCGAACTGCCAACCGAACTGGTGAAATACATCTGATCACTGCTCCTCCTCCGAGGCCTAACATCCACTGTTTTACGTATTTAAAGAGTTTACACGAAACGGGGTACATTGCCTAGGGTACTTAGTCAGAAAAAGTGATCGCGTAGTACTAGTACGTAGGGGAGGGGCGAAGAAATGGCGAAAAATACTGGGGTAAGAGGCACGCGGCTGATCTTTTATCAATAAACACCAGGCTAGGAGGCAAGAATCGGATGGACGGCTAGTGTCACGTGCGCCAAGCTCAAACTATGGATAAGTTAAGCTCCGGCGAACGCGGTCCAGATCGAATCACCAATCGCGTCCGCGAAGTCTGCCGTTATCTCGAATCTCACGCCGACGAATCGCCAAAGCTCGCAGACTTGGCGGCGAGAGCCGGACTGAGCTCGTTTCATTTTCAACGAACCTTCAAAGCGGTAGTTGGTGTGACACCGAAAAAATATTTGGAGGCGTTGCGTCTGAATAAACTAAAGGAAGGTTTGCGTGCATTAAACGATGTGACGGAGGCTGTTTACAATGCAGGCTACGGCTCGTCCAGCCGCGTGTACGAATACGCCGACACGCGCTTAGGCATGACGCCGAAACAATATCGTCAGCATGGACGCGGCGTCAACATCACTCACGTCACGATCACTGCATTTCCCGTGGGATTGATCATGATCGGCGCTACAGATCGGGGATTATGTTTCGTGCAGTTCGGAGATTCCGCCGCAGAGCTGCTGACCGCGCTCCAGAACGAATATCCTCTAGCCCATCATGAACCGATGGGCGAGCCGGCGCACCCCGATCTCGCACGCTGGCTCTCCGCGCTTACGAATCATCTGGCGGGAAAACAGCCTAATCTGGATCTACCCCTGGACATTCGCGCCACGGCTTTCCAGATGCGCGTGTGGAATTATCTGCAATCGATTCCATATGGCGACGTGCAGTCGTACAGTGAAGTGGCGGCTGGGATTGGTGCGCCGAAGGCGACGCGGGCGGTCGCAAACGCGTGCGCGCGAAACACGGTGGCACTCATAATTCCATGCCATCGAGTAATTCGCGGCAGCGGGGAAATGGGCGGATACCGCTGGGGACTGGCTCGAAAACGAGCGCTGATCGATCGCGAGAGAAGCGTGAGTCGAAGTGGCGTAGGCGATCGTCTTTCGTCGTCTGCGTAGCCGGTACAATTGGGCAGGCCACAAAAAGCGATGGCCTGCCCCACTTATATTGAAATTGGTGCAAGTGAATGCGTGGTCTTCTTTCTGGCAGAGCGTGGTTCGCTTCCAAGCCGACAAAGTAAATCTCTGGCTGGGACTGCGAAACAGTTTGGGTGTTGCGCTTCCACTGGCCGCCGGCGCTGCATTGGGAAGCGCAACACCCAAACTGTTTC
>JBEEGK010000369.1:0-7240 GCA_041166845.1 Acidobacteriaceae bacterium | reverse complement strand
GATGACAAATTTGGGCAAGACAGCACAAGTAGAATAAGAAGAAGAAAAGACACCCCTCCACTCCGGCTGTCATCCCGAGCGGAGCAAAACGATTCGCTTGCGAATCGTTTTGCGAAGTCGAGGGACCTGCTGCACTTCCAACTAAATCCACTCTTCAAGGATGTTCATACGCCGGATTGTCCGGGGCTGGCGGATCGTAATCTCGTCCATACTTGTTTTTGTGAGCGAGCGGCAAGGCCCCGCTTGGCACGCGCAGCACTCCCAGAGTGGATGTCTTTTCTGAAATCGTAATCTCACGAGTCATGGCATCCAAAGTTTCCGGAGCCGCAGTTTCGTGCCAGACTCGGAGCGTATAGCGTCCAGCAGGCACTTGCGAAACGACAATTTCCCCGCGGCTGTTGGAAACCCCAAAATAGGGTGTGTCCAGCGCAATCACCACCGCATTCATCTCCGCGTGGATATTACAGAATATGTACGACACTCCCGGCTTGTCGAAATGCACATCGCGCGTACTGCCGGCCTCGTAAAGTCCGAGATCGAATCTCTTGCCTTCAAACAAAGAGAAAACATTGTGAAAGAAAGGATCGCGATTTGGGAACTCCACCACCGATCCCACCGGCGTAACCAGTAAATGAGGCTCGAAACTCTTATTGTGCTGAGTTAGCCGCGGATGCCGCTGCTTTGCCCTCGTGATTGCCGGAGAAGCTGGCGCGTCTTCCACCGGAGTGAGCCACACGACGACATTGCCTGCACGGTCTGCACTGACGTCTCTTCCGGAACTCGACACTACAACTCGTGCAGACACTGTCACCTCCTGGCCAAGGGCGCACGCGCAACACGCCAGCAACGTATATCCGTACGCTCGGATAGACCGCCAGAATACTTTGCCTGGACTGCGGCTTGTCAGAACAGGACCCCCATCATCAGATTAACTTGATCGGCGCTGCTGTTGCCGTTATAAATTTGCAGGGTGCGCAAGTGCCTATATTCAGCCGAAAAAATCAGATCGGAACGCGGACGAAAAACAAAATTACCAAACGCGCTTCGGTTCTCCAGCAATGTTAAGTCGTATATTCCTTGGCTCGCAGGAAAGACTCGCAGATCTCTCGCAAAGGGATTATCCAATCCGATCGCGCCATTGAACTCAAGCTTGGGAGTGGCCCGAAATTTAATTTGTGACCATCCCCCCACGGAATTAAGCGGAAGAACTCGTGTTTGCGCCAGCAGCGGATTGCCATTGAACAAGACACTCTGCCCGATACCGCCACCCAGGCTTCCTACTGTTTTCCCCCGATAGAATTCGCCCGAGATGCTGAGCTGCGAAGTAATCGGAACCTCCCAATCCGCCATTCCGGCCCAGGAGTCGTTATGACGATAGAAGCTCCAGTTCTGGCGTCCGTAATAACCCGCGGCACCAAGCGTCAATGGGTGTCCGTTTAGCACGTGCGACCACGCGACCCTTGATCCGTACGCCGGCTGCGCCGACTTCTCCCCAGCTTGTGGTTGCCTTTGATATTGCGCGTATGGTGGCTCCCCCGTCAGGTTATCCAGAATGCCGCCTTGCAACATTACGCTCTGGGAGTCGGTCAGATCGAAGCGGTGCTCAAGCCGGACCTGGGGAATCCAACCCCAGAGATTGCCCGCATAGCTGAAAGCAGGAACGGCGAGTGACGCGAACGACGTGGGAGAGAGCGGAGAAAGGAACAGCGAATCTTGTCCGACGACCAGGGAAGTACGTTGCCAATCCATTCGCATGCTGGCAATTCGCAGCCGCACCAAGCCATTGTTGAAGCCATTCAACGAGCTGGGGAAGCCCCCGGCAAGATCGAACTGAATCTGGGCGGAAGTTTTGGCTCCTGCTAATTTCGGACCGAAAGCTTCCAATCCGATTTCTGACTGACGTAAAGTGGCCCCGAAATTTCCGTCGGAGTCATAAGGCGTGCGCGGACTCGCGTAGGTAGGGAAGTCTTGATTGTCCACGGCGCCGCGGTTGCTGAACAAATTCATGAGTACGATGCCTGAGAGCCGAACTTTATATTTTGATGCGCTCTCGACTTTGGTTTGATATTGCTCGTCAACCTTGCCGCTCAACAATTGCGAAGAACCTTCTAATGCCTCGACGCGACGATCCAGAGAGCCGGCCGGCAGACCAGCCGACGCTTCCGTAGAGGCGGCGTGATCTGCCTCTGTCGCCTGCGATTCGGGCAGTCCACTCTGCGCCCTCGTAGCCTCTAGTTCGCGCCTGAGCGCTAAGGTCTCCGCACGGTATTCGGCGGCCTCCGATCGCATTTCGGAAACCGCGGACCGCAGCTCACTTACCTGTTGTTGCAGGTCGCGCACCGCAACACTCACCGCATCACTCCCCGAGTTTTGTGGCTTCTCGGACCTCTCCTGAGCGAAGGAAAGATTCCCTCCCAAGAAAACCAAAACAAAAAGAAAAAGTACGAGTTTGTGGTGGAAGATTAGATAGGACAGACCACTCCGCTGGTTCACGATTGCCTCCCGGTAGATAGGAAGTTTCACACTACTCATCCGTCGCGCCGAACTCATTCTTCGCGCTGATCAAAACTCTATGGCGAATGGGGAGTGCATTACGGACCGCAAGAGAGGTCGCTACGGCAGAGTTCGCTTCGTAGGCGCCAAAGTCTGCGGAAAGGGTTGCTTCTGAGTTTCGTAATCGGACTGATCCCCGGGCAGCTTCCATAACGGAATTACCACCCTGAAGATCGTTCCCTCGCTGTCCGATCTTTCCACCTCTACTTCGCCGCCGTGATCTTGAATGATCTTCTGCACCACAGTCAAGCCCAGTCCGGTGCCATTTTCCTTGCCCTGGCTGATAAATGGTTCGAAGAGTGTCGCTCGCACTGAGTCTGGAATTCCGCGCCCATTGTCAATCACGCGAATCTCGATCCCGCCCTCCACTTCAGATATCGAGACATCAATCACACCGTTGGTCGCAGGGACCGCCTCGCAGGCATTCAATAAAAGATTGAAGAGTGCGCGCTCCAGCTTTCTCTGATCGAAAAACCCGGCGGAGTTGCCGGCCTCGTGAACTTCGATGCGCACGGCGTGAAATTCGGGATGCGTTCTAATCGTTCTGATGGCGAGTTCAACCGAATTCTTGACGTTGCCAAATGCCGGACGCAGCGATTCTCGGGTGCGCGAAAACTCCAGCAGCGAATCAATCAGTTCCGTCATCTGATTTACCGCAACCGTGACCTCTTGATAAAGTTCTTCGCGCTGATCGGAAGAGAGTCGCGCCTCGCATAGAAATTCAGCGTTCGCGACGATAGCTGCGAGCGAGTGCCTCAAATCATGAGAAATGGAGCTGGCCATACGTCCAATGGTGGCCAGCCGCTCCGCTTCCAGCAGTTCCTGCTGGGTTTTTTTCAGGCTGATCCGCATGCGGTCGAATGCCCGGGTCAGTTCCGCCACTTCATCTTCATCACGATCGTCAAGGGAGTAGTCGAAGTCCCCTTTTTCCAGCGCCCGGACGCCGGCGACCAAGTTGGCGAACGGACGAGTGAAGGTATGGGAGATCAGAAAAACCAGCAGGCTCCCAATGACCACGGCCACCAATCCGAGCGCGAGCAGCAGGCGATTTAAGCGACCAAGAAAGACCGTGGCCTGATCGTAAGACTTGAGGACGGTCAAGCGTACCGCACCTGCCTGCCCTGAGTTGCGTACGCCATTGAGGATTAAAGAAGTACTAAGAAATTCCTCGTCCTGTAATTGAATTTCCTCCGGAGCGGAAATGGCAGCGTCAGACTGAGCCCAGTGTTGACGTGCAAGTTCATTTTGTTGAGGAGAGGTGAGCGTGCTTCGCACCATAGTGTCGCCGTAAGAGAAAGCCACCTGGCTCGCGGCAACCCGGCTGACTTGCGACGCGACATTGTCATCAATCTCGTAGCCGATCACAAGATAGCCAAGGAGGCGGTTTTCGACCGCCGGTCCGAAGTAAATCGGCTTTAAGAAAACTTGATAGAGGTGTGGCGATCCGTACCACCACAACGCCTGCTCTTGCGCACCAATGGAATCGTTCAGCGATTGTTGCGCCATAGCCCGAGTAAAACCGGCGGACGCTGTGTGCAACGCGACGACCGTTCCCGTACGGTTGGCGAGCAAAAAAAGGTCGCTTCCCGAGAGATGCCACCACTCGCCGGAGGCATCCTGAATGGTGGCTTCGTGCTGCGTGGTCATGACTGACCGCAGGTAAGGCATATTCGAGAGAAGATCAGCCGAGTGGCTTAAGGTCACTTCGCGTTCGCGGTGAAAGTTCTGGAAGGTGGTTACGGAATTATGCAGGTCGGCGACGATTTCCTTTCGCACCTGCCGCTTGACGGTATTCCGGACGAAGAGAAGGCTGAAGGTAGTGAGGCCGGCGGAAATCAACAGCATGGAAAGTAGGAACTTGGTGCGAAGCCGAAGTTTCACCATGCGCCCTTTCATCGCCTGTGTTGCGACCTATTCTTCACTTCTCAGGGAACAAATTTGTAGCCCGTCCCGTGGACGGTGCGGAAGTGAACCGGATTCGCCGGATCTTTTTCCAGCTTCTGACGCAATTTTAGAATGTGATTGTCCACTGTGCGAGTGGAGGGATAGTTTTGATATCCCCAAACCTCATTCAACAGTTCGTCACGAGTAATTACCCGGTGCGCATTGCGGGTAAAAAACTTCAATGTCTTAAATTCCTGGGCCGTCAGTTCCACTGGGTTTCCATCGCGAGACACTTCCATCCGGGTGAAATCGACCGATATGCCATCGAAACCGGTGCTATCGGAGCTGGCAGGCCTCGCTGTTCGCCGTATAGCGGCCCGCACTCGCGCTAATAGTTCACGCGGGCTGAATGGCTTGGTTACATAGTCATCGGCGCCCAGTTCCAGCAGTGAAACCTTGTCGGAAACGTCGGTGGCCGCGCTCAAAACAATGATTGGGAGAGTGGGGGATTGCTGTTTGATCTCGCGGCAGACATCGCGTCCCGACAGAAAAGGTAGGCGCATATCTAAAATAATCGCCGATGGAGTCGAAGCCTTAAAGGCTTCGATGGCGGAACGTCCGTCGCCGCTGATTTCAACCCCGAACCCTTCTGCTTCGAACAGACGCTTCAATGCCTTCTGCACTGCGCGATCATCCTCGACCACCAGAATTCTCTCAATCGCACTCATGTTCATCTCGTGGTGCACGGTCGCCGCACGGGACTCCTCGCGGTGTAGAGGAAGACCTCGACTCTCACTGGTCCCGATAAGCAGTTTAGCCGGAGCTACGGCACGGCTGAACAGTTGCTCTTTCCGAATGGCCTTTCCCGCATTAGTTTCGGGGAAGGAATGTTCTCCGAACACGCCGGTTCGCGGCACCGCTGCGGAAATTTTCTCCAGTCTAAGCATGCAGACCTCGCTTCTTCAAATCCAACCGAAATCTGACAAGATCAGCTTACTCCCGCCCGCTCTTCTTCGGGCAATTCGCGCCGATAATTGACAAGCTTTTGACAAATGCGTAGGCGCTATTATCGCGCGATCCATTTTCTTTCTATTGACCTAATCTGATAAGTTCGTCAATGCACTTATTCCGATCCTTGCACAGTTCTGTTTTGCCAAAGCATCCAGTAGAGGAAAACCACCATGCCAGTGAAAAACCTTCAACACTTGCGACTGTTACGTTTCCTAAGTGTGGCGATTTGCATTTTGGCGATCTCCAGGTTGGAGGCACAACAAACCGATCAGCCATCTACGGATAAGGCCGCGGTCCTCGCTCACGCCCAGGTACGAAATGAACAATGGCGGCAATCCCGGGTCCCGCTACTGATGAATGATTTCGGAGAACTCGCGAGATATCGCGACGCTAACGTTCAACTGAAGGTTGCTTCGCCCCATCAGGATCGAGTGGTCTTCATGGGAGATTCGATCACCGATGGGTGGCCGCTCGCTGACTATTTCCCGGGCAAAGCCTACGTGGATCGCGGTATATCGGGTCAGACCACCGCCCAAATGCTCGTCCGTTTCCGTGAGGATGTTATCGCACTGCAACCGCGGGTCGTAATTATTCTTGCGGGCACTAACGACATCGCAGGCAACACCGGACCGATGACCCTTGAAGAAATTGAAGCCAACTATGCTTCCATGGCCGAGCTCGCTCGCGCCCACAACATACGAGTGATTTTTGCCTCGGTCCTGCCAGTCAATGATTACACACCCGAGGCGCTAAACTTTTTCCCGCTGCGCTCTCCCGATAAGATTTTGGAACTCAACCGCTGGCTGAAGGAGTACTGCGGCGCCCAGCACTTCGGATACGCGGATTACTTCAACGCCATGACCGACGAAAAAGGCATGCTGAAGCGGGCTTTGGCTGAAGACGGCCTGCATCCCAATCCTGCTGGATACAAGATCATGGCTCCAATCGCATCAGCTGCAATTGAAGCTGCGTTGAGCACGAGCAAGGACAAATAGTCGCCATAACTACTTCAATTGTTGTGCGGAAACGATTCATGCCTGATTCGACGCGCCAAAATTCTCACGCCCACACTTCGCCGTCAATTAATCTGCAGGCGACGGCGAAACTCGTCATGCTCGAGAACGGTTTCGAGTCTGATTTTCCGCCTGCGGTGCAGCGGGAGATTGCTCAATTAGTCTCGCCTCATGACTTGCCAAAGAACGAGGGCGATCCCGCGAAAGCTGTGCGCGATCTTCGTAGTCTTTTCTGGTCGTCCATTGATAACGACACCTCGCGCGACTTGGACCAGGTGGAAGTCGCGGAGCGTTTGCCAAACGCCGATATAAAAGTGCAAGTCGGAATCGCGGATGTAGAGGCGTTTGTCGCCAAGGATTCCGCGATTGATCAATTTGCCGCGCACCAGACCACCAGCGTTTATACCGGGGTGCAAATGTTCCCCATGTTGCCGGAGCAGCTTTCCACCGGCATCACTTCTTTGTTGGAGGCAGCAGACAAATCTGCCGTCATGATCGAATTCGTTGTCGGTGGGGATGCGGGCTCCTACGGGGAAGTCGTCTCCAGCAACGTCTATCCTGCCCTCATCCGCAATAAGGCGCAGCTTACATATAACGGCGTGGGCACGTGGCTGGAAACGCCTTCTGCATCCACCGTGCCAGCAAAAGTAGCTGCGTCACCGGAGTTGGAAGCGCAACTCAAATTGCAGGATGAGGCTGCTCAGCGGTTGCGCAAACAGCGCTACAGTCGCGGCGCATTGGATATTGAGACGATAGAAGTCCGTCCCACGATGCATGAT
>JBEEGK010000368.1:0-4983 GCA_041166845.1 Acidobacteriaceae bacterium | reverse complement strand
ATAGCGAGTGTTGTTCTTATCAAGGCCAGCCTCTGCCGTCACATCGCGGAAAGTGCCGTCGCGCTGGTTACGCATCAGAAAGTTCGGAGGGCCATTTTCCGCGTCGTAGTATGGCGATGGATACTTGTATTGTTCAGTCCCCTGGTAATAAAGGTAGAGACAGAAATAAATATCCAGCCATCCATCACGGTCATAATCGGCGACCGCGGCGCCAGTGAAGGTCCCCTGCGGAGGGTTCGCAAACTTAAAAGCGTTCTCAATCTTGCGAAACTTTCCGTTGCCTTCATTGTGAAATAACATCGGACCATCAGTTCGCACGACGATCAGGTCCTGACGTCCTTCGTTGTCAAAGTCGGCAAAGAGCGCACAGGCAGTATTCTCAAGAACTCCGACCCCGGAGGTTTCCGTTATATCGTCGAAGGTTCCATCACCCCGGTTCCGGTAGAGCCGGTTGGGGAATCCGGCAGGCTGGCAAACGTAGAGATCGTCAAACCCATCGCCATCAATGTCGCCTACTGAAATTCCGTTGTGTCCGTAGATATCAATGCCGCACGCGCCATCCAGTACCGTTCTCCAGTAGTCGGCGCCAAATAGCATCTGCGTCGAAAAGGAAGGGTTTGTGCCCAATGCTTGCGGTGCGATGTCAATATACACCGGGCCCTCGGAGCGACTCCAGGTTTCTGAGGACAATTGCCAATTGCCAATCCGGAGTTCAGTTTTCGCAGTGGGGACGGTTGTTTGCCATTCCAGGTCCCAATGTCCAACGCGTTGCTCACGGGGGAACTCTCCACTCTGGTTCTGCTTTTCGAGTGGAGACTTCCCTGCCCCAACCAACTCGTAACGTATGCGCGTCTTCAGTCGTGCCGCAATATTCGTATTCCCCGCAGTCGAAGGAGGCGCGCCAGGTTCTGCCGTACGAATACCGATGGCGTCAATAGAAACAATTTGGAATTCGGCGGTCGCGATTTTCGAAAATGATTCTGTGAATGAGCGCAATTCCTGGAGAAAGGCGTCTGAAGCAAGCACGCATTGGCTGCTGAAACTATTTTCGCGGACTTCAACAGGGGGGCCGGCACGAACGACCCGCGATTCAACCGGACGAAAAGAACCGCCGCAAAGGCCGGGGGCAACTACATTTTCGATAGCGCGTATGTCCTGCGGCGACTGCAACAACGCTGTACTCCAACTCGACAAAATATTTTCGATCAGATCGTTGTACTTTTCGGTAACGAACTCATCGAGGCCTGCCTGCGTCTTGAGGAGCGTGGCCTCCAGCGGCAGCTTTTCCCGGTAATGCGGATGCAGGTGGAACTCGACATTCTCGGCCTGAACCGGTTCGCCTTGAGCTTTGACGGAAACATTGAGAGAGAGAAACTTGTCTGGAAACATGACGCCGCCAGGAATGAGCGCCATGGAGGCTGTCTGGCAACAGCGGATAAGGAACTCGCGGCGGCTGGAGCCGTTCAGGCTGTGGGCGAACACTTCAGAGCCAGAGGTGCGGGCCGAAATCCCATCGCCATTCGCGCCCTCAACCAGTGGCGCGCCAGGCGTGGGATCCTTTGTACGACGCCTCTTTTCGCGGTCACTCAGAAAACGGTTCTCCCTCGTTATTTTAGCGTGGGCGGACTTTGCTTAAGCCGCAGCCAGATAAATGTAGCGGAGAATAAACAGCGCGGTTAGGATCCAGAGCACCACACTTACGTCGCGATATTTGCCCGCCGCAACTTTCACTATCGAATAAGCGATTACTCCCAGGCTCAATCCGGTCGCAATGCTGAATGACAGAGGCGTCATCAGAATGGTAATAAATGCGGGAAACGCCTCAGTGAAGTCTGTCCATTTTACTTGCGCAATTGACGAGGTCATCAGTGCCCCTACAAGTATCAAGGCCGGGGCGGTGGCAAATGCCGGTATCGCGGTCGCCAGCGGAGAGAAGAACAGTGCCACCAGAAATAACAATGCAACCACAATGTTGCTGAGCCCAGTGCGCGCACCCGCAGCCACTCCTGCAGCACTCTCTATGTAACTTGTGACAGTGGATGTCCCCGTAAGCGATCCGAAGATCGTGCCTACACCATCCGCCACTAACGCGCGACCAACACGAGGAATCTTGCCATCCTTTACGAAACCGGCCTGCTCGCATACTCCCACCAGAGTTCCCACGTTGTCGAAAAGGTCCACAAACAAAAATGCAAAGATGGCTTCCAGCAGGCCTAAATGCATTGCACCGCGCAAATCCAATTGCAGAAGCGTCGCGGAAGGATGCGGCATTGAAACAATGGCGGACGGCCATGATGTGATGCCGCGAGCAATCCCGAACAGCGTGGTGCCCAGTATTCCGAGAAGGATCCCCCCGTTTATTTTTCGCGCCATCAAGATCAGCATCAAGGCAATGCCGAAGCAGGCAGTCTGCACAGCGGGATCGGAGAAGTTCCCAATGCTCACCAACGTTGCCGGACTTGCTACTACTAGCTTTGCGTTACGCAGGCCTACGAATGCGATGAATAGACCGATACCGCCGGCGGTCGAATATTTGAGGCAGTCTGGAATTCCGTTAACAATTTGCTCGCGTATTTTAGTGACGGTAAGCAGAACGAACAGCACGCCTGAAAAGAACGTCATCCCAAGCGCCGTCTGCCAGGGAATATGCATGCCAATGCAAACCGAGAATGTGAAGTAGGCATTCAACGACATGCCCGGCGCGAGCGCGATGGGATAGTTTGCGTAGAGTCCCATCACTAGAGTCGCCACTGCGGCGGAGATGCAAGTGGCGAAGACTACTCCGTCCGCCGGCATTCCAGCTTGCGCGAGAATTTGGGGATTCACGACCACGATGTAGGCCATCGTGACGAAGGTGGTCGCGCCGCCAAGTAATTCCTGCCGAACAGTGGTCTTGTTTTCGGCGAGATGGAAGTAACGACCGAGTAGCGTGTTCACCCCGTGATCCGTCTCCATGGTGAGAGTAAGAACTACAGCAGAAGGGTGTCAGAGTATCATCTTTGACTTTATCGCAGCAGAATTCAGTTGAGCGAAGGCTCGCCCTGGTCGCGAGGCCGTCTCGCCCCCAATGCCTCTATAATGCAACGGCGTGACTTCCCTTCTGGATGGCATCCACGTCGTTGAACTCACCGAGGCCCTCGCCGGTCCTTACTGCGCGATGCTTCTGGGCGATCTCGGCGCCGACGTGATTAAGGTCGAACGGCGATTGGTTGGAGATCAATCGCGCGGATGGGGGCCGCCATTTCTCGGAGATCAATCCGCATATTTCCTCTCGGCGAATCGTAACAAGCGTTCTCTGGGGCTGGATTTTGATCGTCCTCGCGGACAGGAGATTCTTCACCGCCTTCTTTCGACTGCCGATGTTTTTCTGATGAACAATCCGTCGCTGGAATCTCTTCGACGTCGTGGGCTCGACCCGGAAACCTTGTGTGTGCGCTATCCGCGATTGATTTGCTGTTGCATCTCCGGTTATGGACTCGATAGCCCGAAAGCAGGCCGCCCCGGTTACGACATCATCGCGCAGGCGGAAGCAGGTGTGATGAGTTTTACCGGTGACCCGGATGGCGAGCCGATGCGATATCCCGTCGCAATTGCCGACATGACCTGCGGAATCTATTCAGCCCTTGGGATTACTGCCGCACTTTACGGACGGGAAAAGTCGGGACGCGGCCAATACCTCGACATGGCACTGTTCGATTCGCAGCTAACCTGGCTCATCAATATCGCCAGCAACTACCTCAATGCGGGTAAAGTTCCTGACCGCTGGGGAAACGCACACCCCAGTATCGTTCCCTATCAGGTTTTTCGCGGAGCAGATGGCAAACATTTTGTAGTCGGAGTTGGAACTGAGCCTCTGTGGCAGCGCTTCACTAAACTGCTCGGAGTTGAAGCGGCGATCGGACAAGCCTCTCGGTTCGCTTCCAATCAGCTTCGCATTGATCATCGCGACGAGCTAATTCCCGCCTTGCAAGTTATTTTTGAAACGGCCTCATCCCTTGAGTGGGTGCGGCGATTTGTAGACGCCGGAATCCCCGCAGCAGCCATTCATACTGTCCTCGACGCGCTCAGCGACGAACAAACAAGAAAGCGCGGATTGATTGTTCAACTTGAACATCCCGTACTCGGTGCCGTGAAGAGCATTGCAAATCCCATACGTCTCTCTAGCACGCCGATCACATATCGTCTGCCGCCACCTTTTCTTGGCGAGCATACCAATGGGATCCTGTCGGAACTTGCTTACTCTGTGGATGAAATAGAAGCCACGCGAGCGGACTTCGCAATTTAATTAATGTTTCGAGCAATACTTTAGGCGATGACCGGCGTGTTCGAAACGCCTGCCGTCCCAAAAACGCGGCGGTAGCGCTCAATTTCTGATGGTGTTCCCAACGCCTTCGAATAGTTGTCGGAAAGCTTCACGGCGGGCCGTCCTTCCGCGTCCGATACTTTGCATATCATGCTGACGGGGTCGAACCAAGTGTCGCCGTCGGGAGCGCATCCGCGGAAATCATTGGTCAGAAGTGTTCCCCATCCTGCGCTGAATCGTATGCGTCGCCCGGGCGTCCATTTCTTGCGGTCCGCAAAATCCTCCGCTCCCTGAATGTCGTTTACAGAAGCACCGCGCGCTAACGTTCCCCCGAAATACGCGTGCAGGCCCAGGATGTCATCCACATCAAGCGCGTCGGACGCGATGATGAGTTTTTCACGCGGGTCGTGGTCACGTCCCCGAAGCCATTCGATAAATTCGTCCCCTGCGGTATACGGGTCCTTGCTGTCAATTCTCTGCCCCGTCCAGTCTGCCGTCCAGTCGGGCGCATCCTTCAGAAATTGCGTCGTTCCAAAAGTGTCCGGCTGCATGATGCGAAGCGCGCCGTCGTACGTCCGCTGCCACATTTCGAGGACCCGATATTGCGATTCCTTGAGTGCCTGATCGTCTGGAGCTAACGCAGCAACAACCATTTGGATCTCGTGCGCATTGGTACCAAT
>JBEEGK010000367.1:0-14646 GCA_041166845.1 Acidobacteriaceae bacterium | reverse complement strand
GCTCGATTACGTCCTGATCACTCACTATCATCGCGACCACGTCGGCGGAGTTCCTACGCTCGCGAAGCGCATTAAGATCGGAACTTTTGTGGACCACGGTGCTAATCAAGAAGACGCGAACGATTCGAGAGAAGATTTCGCGGCATATGAGAAGGGAGCCTCGCAGGCTAAGCGCCTCACAGTAAAGCCGGGGGACGGATTGCCCATTGCAGGAATCACGGTGAAAGTGTTAACAGCGGCGGGCGCGCACATTGATTCACCGCTGCCGGGAGCGGGAGAGGCGAATTCCTATTGCGCGGACGAGCCAGCGCCTCCCGTTGATAAAACCGAAAATGCACGCTCCGTGGGAACCTTAATCACTTACGGAAAGTTTCGTGTGATTGATCTGGGAGATCTCACAAAAGATAAAGAGCTGGAACTTGCGTGTCCTAACAATATGGTGGGACGCGTGGACCTGTTCATCGTGACCCATCACGGAGCCTCTCTGTCCAATTCAAAGTCCCTGGTCTGGGGACTGCATCCACGAGTGGCTCTCATGGATAACGGAGCAGACAAAGGTGCGAGCCCAAGCGCCTGGCAGATCATCCATGATTCTCCTGGGCTGGAAGGCTTCTGGCAATTGCATTATGCAATCGAAGGTGGCAAGGAGCACAACGTTGCACCCGAAATGATTGCCAATCTCGACGAGAAGCCTGACAAAGGAAATTACATAAAGGTCCTGACCGAACCGAATGGCACGTTCACAGTAATCAATTCCAGAACTCAACAAAAGAAAACTTACCGCAAGTAGCAGCCTTCTTACCTTTCTTCACGCAAAAATAATCCTTGATTGTTCTCCGGTATATTGAAGTGTCTGACAACGTTGTCCGCATGAACACCACGTGGCTGGCTGGCGAGGAAAAGCAGAATGGAAACGACCGTGCGTCCGGCATCATGGAAAATTCTGCTCGCCTTCGGAATCATTTATTTTGTATGGGGGTCCACGTTCTATGCCATTAGAGTTGGTGTAAATGAAGTTCCACCTTTCCTGCTGGCCGCCTTCCGCTTTTTTGCCGCCGGCTTAATTCTTTTTGTCTGGCTGCGCGCAACCGGCACTCCGAACCCTACTCCGCGCCAGTGGATCGGTGCCTCCTTCCTGGGCACGGTAATTTTCGTTCTGGATTACGGCTGCTTATTTTGGGCCGAGCAGCGTGTTCCCTCGGGCATTGCGGCCGTGGTGCTGGCGTGCATTCCAGTTTTCATGACCTTGCTGGAAATCGTTTTTCTGCGCACACAGCGCCTTACCTGGCGCCTAGGAATGGCTCTGCTCGTTGGCATTCTTGGAGTTGCCGTGCTAATGAATAACTCGTTGAGCCTGGGCGAACGTCCTATTGATCGCGCGGGGACACTCGCTTTGATATTTGCCGCATTCAGCTGGTCGGTTGCGGCGATCGTTACACGCCGCATTCCCCTGCCTCCGTCAAAACCGATGAGCGCCGGCACACAAATGCTCAGCGGGGGCGTACAGCTCTTCGTGCTGGCTGCACTTACAGGCGAGTTTAAAGGGTTCCATCTGGCGGCGGTTTCGTGGAACGCCTGGCTGGCACTCGTCTATCTGATTATCGCTGGATCCATTGTCGGTTTTACCGCTTACGTCTGGCTCTTGCACTACGAGTCACCGACGAAAGTTGGTACGTACGCCTACGTTAATCCGGTGGTAGCAGTCGCCCTGGGATATTTCCTGGGAGGAGAAGTCGTCGGCGCGCGAACAATCCTCGGAACCGTGCTAGTTCTCGTCAGTGTGATCGCGATTACTATGACTCCGAAGAAACTTCATTCTGAATAACCCTCTTCGTCGTTGTCATCATCGTCGTCGTCCGACGGGGTCTTGTCATTCTCGTCGTCGTCCTCGTCGTCATCTTCTTCTTCGTCGCTTGGTTTTCGAGCGATGTGAGAGCTTGTCGTATGAAGAACTTTGCTCCAGCCGCTAGAGTCTTGCCCGTCGAGATATTCGAGGAAATTTTCGAGCATGAGGAAATGATATCCCCATCGCGGCCGGTAGAAAGTCTATTTTTGTCTAATTTATTTCTTGCGTTGCTTTACGGGAACCCGCCGAGACTTGCGAGTGATTGCGGAGCTCTCGTTGGCTGCATCCTGAACTACCTTCAAAAATGCGAGCGCCTCGGGCCTCAAGGGACGGTGACGCGGGTGGATTGCGTCCAGGCTTCGACGGAGAGTCCCCTCGTCGGGGATTTGCAATGTGCACAACTTGCCCGCCCGAATCTCGTTGACTACCGCAAGCTGCGGCAGGAACGCCATCCCCAATTCGCGCTCGACCATCCGCTTCGCGGTCTCGATGGTATCTACTTCTAACGCGACGTTAGGAAGCAATCCTGCACGGCGAAATAGACTATGAGTTAGGGTCCAATCGCTGGAACCTCGTTCGTAAAAAATCAACGGCCAGTTGGCAACTTCCTCCAGACGTGCTTTCCGTATGCCCTTGGGCGAGTGGTTGGGATGCGCCACCAACAGCAGCGGATCGTCGCGCAAACTTAAGGTTTCGATTTCAGGATGATTCAACGATCGCGCCAGGCCAATCTCCGCCTGGCCGCTCAACACCATGTCGAGGACTTCCTTGGAGTGTCCCGACCGCAAGTTGATAGTAAGACTTGGATAAGTTTTGTTGAAGCGCTTGAGAACGTCGGGAAGAAAGTACACGCAAATGGAGAGACCGGCTGCAATCTGCAGCGGCCCGGCGGCTGTGTTCTGGAGTTCCTGCACGGATTGGCGGGCGACCGAGGCGGTCCGCAGGATTTCCTCAGCGTGAGACTTAAAAATCCTTCCTGCCTCTGAAACCGTGAGCCCAGAGCGGGAGCGGGTGAACAGTCTAACTCGCAAGGATTGCTCCAAAGCTTTGATGCGGGCACTCACAGCCGGCTGGCTGATGCGCAGCGCCTCGGCGGCACGGTGGAATCCGCCGAAAGTCGCCACCGCGAGAAAAGTTTCAATCTGATTCAGTTCCATAACCTATCCAAGTGCAGAACGTTTGAACTCGAATCTTGCTTCTGCTTGATCAGTTACTCCACGGTGATCATTAATTTCTATCACTCTAACACGAAACGTTTATCAATAAGCCGTAGCCTGATAACTAAATATGATCGTCACGATAGAAACATTCAGTTTGACCGTGGCAGGGGCGTCGCCCACAATCTGATTGCTGGCCGCCTCACTGGCGCGGCTAAAAATCTAGCAGGACTGTAGGGGCTTCCGGTATGCCGGTTTCGTCTGTGAAGGTAGCTTCGCCCAACGGTTTCCACCTGAACGCACCGCCCAATGACTATGATCCCACCCGCGACTTGCCGGAGGGATTTCTTGACTTCTTTCTACCCTTACACCAGAGGTTCACACCCTGGCAGCAGGAGTTGTTGCAGGAACGAAAATGCGTACTTCAGGAGTCTCACGACGGCCTCAAGCCGACGAACCGTTTTCCCGGAGCCCAGGTTCGCGGAGGCTGGAGGATCGAATTGCCAGCCTGGTGCCAGGACCAGCGCAACCAGATGACCGGGCCCGCCGACGAAGCCGAACTGGTGGTAAAAATGCTCAACTCGGGAGCTCCAGGGGTGATGCTTGACCTGGAAGATTCCATGGTGAACGAGTGGGACCACCAGCAATTGGGGCGGTCCAACATTATGGGCGCCCTGCGTGGCACTCTGACGTACTTCGACAAGAAGCGCGACAAGGTTGTGGGGATCAAACTTAGCTCAGCGGTGATTTGGATCAGGCCTCGCGGCTTGCATATTCATCAGGGTGGGGTGTCGGGACAAGATCTGACTTCCGCCTCGCTTTTTGATGTCGCAAGCATTGCTTTTGAAGTGGATCCGGCGGAATTAAAAACGCCGCTGGCATTCTACATTCCGAAATCTGAGTCTGCCGAGGAAGCCCTCTGGTGGCGTGATCTGTTTGAAACGATCGCCGAAATGCGGGGATGGCCGCGCGATTACATCAAGTGCATGGCGCTGGTGGAATCTCATCCCATCGCATTTCAGATGGAAGAATTTCTCTACAATTTGCGCGACCATATTCTGGGACTGAACCTGGGCCGCTGGGATTACATGGCCAGTCTGATTCATTTCAATTTGAACGATCCGGAATGGGTGCTGCCCGATCGCAATACGATTCCGCACGACGTTCCGTTCTTCCAGAATTTGCGAGAGTTGATGCCGGAGATTTGCCACAAACGCGGCGCGCTCGCGATCGGCGGAATGACCGCTCTTTATCCCAGCCGCACCGACGCGGAATTGAATGCGCGAGCTCTCACTTCGCTCGAAAAGGACAAAAAGAACGAAGCAAATTGCGGAATGGATGGCGCCTGGACGGGACATCCTGATCAGAATCAGATCGCATTGGAGCAATTTCCGGTTCCCAATCAGATGAGTGCGCGCAAGCCGCATGCGGAGCGCTATCCCGATCTGCGTCCCGCCCCGAAGAATGTTGGCAAGAGGACGCTAGAGGGAACTCGCGCGGCAATCAAGACGGTCGTTCGCTATCGCAACGGTGTTTTGAACGGAAAAGGCGCCAGCTTGCTTGACGGATACATGGAAGACCTCGCGACCGACCGCATCTATCGCCTGATGATTGCCCAGCGCATGCAGCACAGTGATCGGACCGCTGTGCTTGATGAGGCAGGAAACGCGGTGGCGCACACGCCGAAATTAATAACTCAACTGTTCGATGAAGAGTTGGAGAAAGTTCTGCAAGATTCGAAACAGAGTGATCCTGGCACAGAGGAAACTTTCCGTGAGGCGCGGAGACTCAGTGAAGCGATGATTCTGAGTGGAGAATTTGATCCAAGTTAAGTCGGGTTGGCGGCAGGAGAATTCAAGAATTCGCGGGTATTGGAGGAGTTTCGATGAAAACCAATGGAAACGGAACTAATGGTAATGGGCACAACGTGGCCGGTCGTAATGGAAATGGCTCCTCCGCAAAAATAAATGGCTCTTCGTTATCGCGCTGGGAGGGGATTACGCGCCCGTATAGCAGCGAAGACGTAGAACGGCTGCGTGGCAGCATGCGAATTGAATACACGTTAGCGCGCCACGGCGCCGAGCGGCTCTGGGACCTGCTGCACAGCGAAAATTACGTTGCGGCTCTGGGCGCGATGACTGGCAATCAGGCCATCCAGCAGATCAAGGCAGGGCTTTCCGCAATTTACGTCAGCGGGTGGCAGGTTGCGGCGGATGCTAATGGGGCGGGGCAGATGTATCCCGATCAGAGCCTGTATCCCGCGGACAGCGTGCCCAATCTTGTACGAAAAATTAATCAGGCATTGGTGCGTGCGGACCAGATTCATCATGCGGAATCAGATGAAGACGTAAATTGGTTCGCGCCTTTGGTCGCCGACGCTGAGGCCGGCTTTGGTGGAAACCTGAACGCTTTCGAATTGATGAAGGCCATGATCGAGGCGGGGGCAGCGTGCGTTCACTTCGAAGACCAGCTTTCCTCGGCCAAGAAGTGCGGACACCTGGGCGGAAAAGTCCTCGTGCCCACTGTGGAAGCGATCCAGAAACTTGTCGCCGCCCGCCTTGCTGCTGACGTGTTGGGTGTGCCGACTCTGATCATGGCGCGTACTGATGCCGATAGCGCACAACTGCTGACCGCTGATGTGGATCCGCGCGACCGTGAATTCATTACTGGTGAGAGGACGGCCGAAGGCTTCTTCCGCATTCGTGGAGGTGTAGAGGCATCCATTGCCCGGGCGCTTGCTTATGCTCCTTACGCCGACGTTTTGTGGTGCGAGACTTCGGAGCCAAATCTCGAAGATGCGCAAAAGTTTGCGGAGGCAGTCCATGCTCAATTTCCCGGCAAACTACTGGCCTACAACTGTTCGCCATCATTCAATTGGAAGAAAAAATTGGATGACGAGACCATTGCGAAATTTCAGGTTGAACTTGGACGCATGGGATACAAATTTCAGTTCGTCACTCTCGCGGGATTCCATGCGCTGAACCTCAGCATGTTCGAGCTCGCGCGAAAATACAAAGTCTCGGGCATGGCGGCATACTCTGAGTTGCAGCAAAAAGAATTTGGCAGCGAGCAACAGCATGGATACGAAGCGGTAAAGCACCAGCGCTTCGTTGGGACAGGCTATTTCGACGCAGTGACGCAGGTGATTGCTGGAGGGGCGTCGTCAACGACGGCACTTGCTGGGTCAACTGAAGCCGAGCAGTTTGCTCCGGCCCATGCGTAGTTGTCACCCGGCGTAACGGTCATCCTGAGCAAAGAAGTCCGAGTCGCTTGCGACTCCGATTTCTGCGTCGACGGATCTCTAGCAGCGGACTCTGAGGATGGCATAGGGATGCTTCGACTCCCTCGTCATTCTCTTCGAGAACGACTCCCTCGCTCAACATGGCAGGAATTAACCGGAGCGTGAGGGATTAGCTGCCCAAGGTGCTCACCCTCGCTCTGCCGTTCGAAACGCTTTTTGCACCAGGGTGTAGCGCGCAGCTCCCATCAGTCCGGCGTCATCATTCAGCACGATCTTGACGGGCATTTCTTTGAGCAGCGGTAACATGCGACCCTTGTCGAAAAACGCATTCATGAAAAGCGGTTCTTTCATTTTCGCGAGATTTTTTGCTGCGATGCTCCCGCCGATAAATATCCCGCCTGTAGACATGAAATTCAGGGCGCAATTTCCCGTCTCCGCTCCGTAAATCGTCACAAATATGGACATCGTTTGATCGCAAATCGCGGCTTTGTTTTCTGCCGCCAACTTGGAAATCAGGGCAGGAGGATCCGGCGCCTCATTGATTTGTTTTTTCAGCCACTCCGGTTCTTCTGCTTTTTTGCTGTCGCGAAGGAAATCGTAAATATTTTTGATTCCCGGTCCTGAGAGAATCCGTTCGCAGCTCACGCGCTTATGTTTCTTCTGCAGATAACTCAGCAATTCCATTTCCAGAGCACTCTTAGGAGCGAAATCCGAGTGGCCGCCTTCACACGCGAAAGGATGATGCCGGAACCCGTCCCAGTAAAGCCCTGCGACTCCGAGCCCCGTGCGGGCCGAAATCACTGCGCGGTTTCCCTCGGCGTCCTCCGAACCTTCACTCAAAGTTATAAAGTCTTTTGATTCGAGCGCGTCAATTCCATAGGCATATGCTTCAAGATCGTTGAGCAGCCCGACCGAAGGGAGTTTCAGTTGTTGCGCTAATTCTTTGGAATTGATGGTCCAAGGCAAATTAGAAATTTTGCTTTGTCCGTTGCGTACCGGCCCAGCGACGCCGAAGCATGCGCTGTGTACCGGGATACCTTCTCCCGTGATGAAAGTGGCAATGACATCCGCCAGACTATTGTGCTCCTGGCTGGGATAAAGTTTTTCGACTACGCAGCTTAATTTGCTGCCTTCAACTTCAAACGCCGCCAGCCGTATACGAGTGCCGCCGATTTCTCCCGCGAGAATCATGGCTCGATTTTCCTCCATTGCCGCTGGTCATTTTCCAGCAGTTCGTCCGCGTCCTTGGGGCCCCATGAACCGGCCGCGTAATTGGGAAACCTGCGCGGCGGCAGGGCTTTCCAGACATCCAGCACTGGATCTACGACGGTCCATCCCGCTTCGACCATATCGGCGCGCTGAAAAAGCGTTGCGTCCCCAATCATGCAGTCGTAGAGCAAGACCTCGTAGCCGGTATAAGCGTCTGCCCCGAAATATCTGGAGTATTCGAAACTCATATCCACCGATCCCACGCGCAGCACCGCGCCGGGAATCTTTGCTCCGAAACTTAAGGATATTCCTTCCACCGGCTGAATCTGTATCACTAGCGTATTGGTATGTAGTTTGTGAAAAGGAGCGTTGCGAAACATCTGAAAGGGAGTGCGCTTGAATTGGATTGTAATCTCGGTGTGACGCTGATGCAGACGCTTGCCGGTACGCAGATAAAACGGCACGCCCGCCCATCTCCAATTATCAATGTTCAACTTCAGCGCGACAAAAGTTTCAGTCCGTGATTCCGGAGACACACCCGGCTCGGTGCGATAGCCCGGGACCTTCTCGCCACCGGAATTGCCCTCACCATACTGCCCCCGAACGCTGCGTTGCAGAACGTCTTCCGAGTCCAGAGGCTGAATCGCATGCAACACTTTGGCCTGCTCATCGCGCACGGCATCTGCCTGAAAGGAAACTGGGGGCTCCATGGCGATCAGACTGAGCAACTGCATAATGTGATTGGGAACCATGTCGCGCAGGGTGCCTGCAGTATCGAAGTATCCGCCGCGCTGCTCGACGCCGACGGTTTCCGCATTCGTGATTTGGACGTGATCAATGTATCGGCGGTTCCAGATGGGTTCGAAGATTGCGTTATCAAAGCGGAAAACCATTATGTTCTGGACGGTTTCCTTGCCCAGGTAATGATCAATGCGATAGATCTGGTTTTCCTGGAGCACGCTCTTAATGTCGCGATTCAAAGCGCGTGCAGATTCGAGATCGTTTCCAAAGGGTTTTTCGATTACCACGCGACGCCAATGACCTGCTTCCTGGTTCGAGAGATTGGCCGCGCCCAGCTGTTTTACAATTTGCGCAAAAAATTTAGGAGCTGTCGCTAGGTAAAACAAATAATTGCCCTGAGTTTGAAGAGTGCTATCCAATTCAGCCAGGCGCTTTTCAAGAGTGGCGTAAGTTACGGGATCTGCAAAATCTCCGCGCTCATAAAAGATGCGCTGCCTAAATAAGTCCCATGCCGGGGTTCCGTAGTCTTCTTGCGGCAGAAATCCCGTTACCTGTGTTCGGAACTGCTCGAGGGTCAGGTCGTCCACTGAAACGCCTACGACGGCGAAATGTTCGGGGAGAAGATTTGCTTTCGCGAGATTAAAAAGGGCCGGGACCAGCTTACGTTTTGTGAGATCGCCCGCGGCTCCAAAAATTACCATCGCGCAGGGCCCTGCGGGCTCACCGGCATGCACAGTCTGGTCTTCTCGCTGATACCGGTTTGTTGTGTCTGCGGTCGCCATCGTACCGTTGCGCTATCTGGATTTCGACTCTACCGCAAAATCCCCTGCAGGCAAAATCCTCAGATGGAAATTGAACGAAAATTTGCAGGCCAGAGTGTCCTTTTTCATAAGTCCGCAAAATGTTTTGCTTCTCATAATTTTTCTGGCATAATTGATCGTGCACCCAGCCTGCACAAAATTCCAAAGACAATCTAAGGTGAGGACTCGATGTCGGCAAAGTACATCTTTGTAACCGGCGGTGTGGTTTCTTCATTGGGCAAAGGACTGGCGGCCGCCTCCATCGGCTGTCTGCTCGAAAGTCGCGGACTCAAAGTTAACCTGATGAAGTTCGATCCCTATCTCAATGTGGATCCGGGCACGATGTCCCCATTTCAGCATGGAGAAGTTTTCGTAACCGACGATGGCGCCGAAACCGACCTTGACCTCGGCCACTACGAGCGTTTTACGCATGCGAAGCTTTCCCGCGACAACAATTGGACCACCGGTCGAATCTACGAGCAGATTATCGCCAAGGAGCGGCGCGGGGATTATCTGGGGAAAACCGTGCAGGTTATACCTCATGTGACCAACGAGATTAAGTCGGCAATGAAAAAAGTCGCACAAGATGTTGACGTCGCGATCGTTGAGATCGGCGGTACCGTCGGCGATATCGAGTCATTGCCGTTCATGGAAGCGATTCGCCAAATGCGCCAGGAGTTGGGGCGCGAAAACACGCTGTTCATGCATGTAACGCTGGTTCCGTTTATAGCCGCGGCGCAGGAACTGAAGACCAAGCCCACGCAGCATTCAGTTAAAGAACTGCTCAGCATCGGAATACAACCTGACATCCTGCTTTGCCGCACCGACCGTTTTCTGGCGAAAGACATCAAGTCGAAAATTGCGCTGTTTTGCAACGTAGAAGAAGAAGCGGTGATCACCGCGAAAGACGTGGCCTCCATTTATGAAGTGCCGGTCGTTTTTGCCCACGAAGGGGTGGACACATTGGCGCTTCGATACCTCCACATTGATGCCAAAAACCGCGACTTGAAAAATTGGGAAGAGCTCGTACATCGTGTTTACAACCCTAAGGCTGAAGTGACGATAGGCATCGTCGGAAAATACGTCGAGTACGAAGATTCCTATAAATCCCTGAAGGAGGCGCTGGTCCACGGCGCGCTGGCGCACAATTTAAAGCTACAGGTCAATTGGATCGAAGCTGAAGGACTGGAAACAGAAGGCACCGCCTACGAAGATCAACTTCGCGACTACGACGGCTTGCTCGTCCCCGGAGGTTTTGGCAAACGTGGAATCGAAGGCATGCTTAACGCCATTCGCTATGCGCGCGAAAAGAAAGTTCCCTATTTTGGCATATGCCTGGGCATGCAGACTGCGTGCATCGAGTTTGCGCGAAACGTTTGCGGACTGACCGACGCAAACTCGAGCGAGTTCGATCCCTCCACTCCGCATCGTGTGATCTACAAATTGCGAGAGCTACGTGGCGTCGAGGAACTTGGTGGCACCATGAGGCTGGGAGCATGGCCCTGCAAGATCGAGCCCGGCACTCTGGCGTACAAGATTTACGGACAAACTGAGATCAGCGAGCGTCATCGTCATCGTTATGAGTTCAATCGCGAGTACGAAGAAACGCTAACTGCCGGGGGACTTCGAATCTCAGGCTCGACGCCGGACGGCACTTATGTGGAGATGGTTGAATTACCGGACCATCCTCATTTCATCGGATGCCAGTTCCATCCCGAATTCAAATCAAAGCCGCTGGAGCCGCATCCTCTATTCAAAGCCTTTGTGGGCGCGGCTTACGAAAGTGGCCTCAGTCGGCGGGCCGACAGGGAAGCCGCAAGAGTGGAAATGTTTCACCGGCCACAGAAAGTAGCCGGACGGTAACCCTCATAACTGCGGAGATGGCGAATTCTTTCCAGGTCGGTGACGTAAAAATCGGTTCCGGTAGCCTTTTCCTTATCGCAGGACCGTGCGTAATCGAAAGTGAAGAGCACGCGATACGCATGGCCGAAATCATCAAGGGCGTCACGCGTGCGCTGGATATTCCATTCATCTTCAAAGCTTCGTACGATAAGGCGAATCGCACTTCCATTCGAAGTTTTCGAGGCCCGGGGTTGGTCGAGGGCCTTCGAATCCTGAAAAAAGTGAAAGACCAGGTGGGCGTGCCTATTCTGACCGATGTGCATCAGGCGGTGGACGTGTCAAAGGTCGCTGAAGTGGTGGACGTCCTGCAAATCCCGGCGTTCTTGTGTCGTCAGACTGACCTTGTCGTTGCCGCAGCGATGAGTGAGCGTGCCGTGAATATCAAGAAAGGACAGTTTGTGTCTCCATGGGACATGAAGCACGTCGTAGAGAAATGCCGCACGGCGGGAAACACCAAGGTTTTTCTTACTGAAAGAGGAGCGAGCTTTGGCTACAACAATCTCGTCGTAGACATGCGTTCTTTGGCAATCATGCGGAAATTCGCGCCTGTAGTTTTCGATGCCACACATTCCGTGCAGCTACCCTCGAGCTCGGATAGCAACGGCGCTCAGCCCGCAGCGAGCGGTGGACAGCCGGAGTTCATCCCGTTATTAGCGCGGGCTGCGGTGGCCGCGGGCGTGGATGGAGTTTTCATGGAAGTCCACGACAATCCTAAGCAAGCCTTGTCGGACGGCGCCAACGCGCTCCACAGCACAAACCTACGTGGGCTGCTGAAAGAATTGCAGGCGGTACAGTCGGCGGTGACAGCGGCGCGTTCTATCCCCTAACATCCGGGGGGCTCACAAATTCTCGCATTTCATTGCTGTCACGCTTCATGCGTCATAATTCTGCTACTATTCCCCGCGCGTAATCATCTTATTATTCACCTCTACTGAAGTTCGCATGCGCATATTCGACCTCATTCTCGGGATTGGCATCATCGTTTTAGTCCTGCTGGACGCCTTTGAAACGGTGATTCTGCCACGCCGCATAAAACGGCAGTTTCGGTTGACGTCCTGGTTTTACCGCAACACGTGGAGGCCTTGGGCGAGGGCCACCAGCCACATCAAGTCGCCATCACGCAGAGAAAACTTCCTTGGATACTTTGGCCCCTTATCGCTGATTGCGCTTCTCATACTTTGGGCATTTGGACTGATCTTGAGTTTTGCATTATTGCAATATGGCGCCGGAGAGCACGTCCAGCTTAGCCGCGAGCCGATTACGTTTGGCCGGCTGATGTATCACAGCGGAGAGACGTTTTTCACTCTGGGATATGGGGATATTCTTCCGGTTTCAGCATTGGCGCGTACCCTCGCTGTTTTAGAAGCTGGCCTGGGATTTGGATTTTTGGCGGTAGTAATCGGATATTTGCCCACAATTTATTCGGCATTTTCCAAGCGTGAGGTGCAAATTTCTTTGCTCGATGCACGCGCGGGGTCGCCGCCGACGGCTGCGGAACTGCTGGCAAGGTTCGGAAGTTCGCCGCAGCAAGCTGTACTCGACCAGATATTGATTGAATGGGAAAGATGGGCCGCTGAGGTTTTGGAGAGCCACCTTTCTTATCCGGTGCTGAGCTTTTTTCGTTCGCAGCACAACAATCAGTCATGGCTGGGCGCGTTGACTGCAATCCTGGATGCCAGTTCTCTGATCATCGCCGGCATAGAGGGGGTAAATCCGCAGCAAGCGAAGCTGACCTTTGCCGCCGCCCGGCACGCGGTGGTTGATTTAGCTCAGGTGGTGAATGCGCGTTATGATCCGCTCGCGCCTGATCGGCTTCCTATAGAAGAGATGGCTCGTCTTCGACAAAAACTTCAGGAAAATGGCCTGCAAGTGCGATCGGGCGATGGCTTCGACAAGAAGCTCAATTCATTGCGCTCGCTTTATGAGTCTTATGCACACGCGATTGGGCGAAACTTGTACATCGCCTTGCCGCCCTGGATTCACCCTGAGAAAAACCGCGATAACTGGCAGGGAGGGCCTTGGGACCGGATCATTCAGGCTAGAGGTCTTGCTGGTTTGGGACGCAAGGCCGAGGCCGTGCAAACCATGGACGAACACTTCTAACCGTGTCAGTTAGAAAACGGACTTATGGCAGCTTGATTAATGAGGCCTTAAAAATCCTTTGCGGCGTTGCTCGCTGTAACGGTGCAGTGCATCGCTGACAATGGGGTAAGCTTCAGCCGCCGGACGAATTTCATCCACTTCCACCGCCTTTCCTTCCAGTTGTTTGTAGTCCTGAAAGAAACGCCGTAGCATCAGCGAACGGTGGGGAGGCATTTGCGCTGCTTCGCGATACGCGTTGAACTCGGGATCTTCGGTGGCGACAGCGATAATCTTGTGGTCTTTCTTTCCACTGTCAATCATGGTCATCACTCCAATGGTGCGAGCGTGAATGATGGTCAGCGGTACGACAGTCTCCTGACATAACACCAGCACGTCGAGCGGATCGTCATCTTCCGCCAGCGTTTGCGGAATGAATCCATAATTAGCTGGGTAGTAAACGGCGGAATAGAGCACGCGATCGAGTTTGATCAATCCGCTGGTCTTGTCCAATTCGTACTTCACGCTTGAGCCAAAGGGAATCTCAATGACGGTGTGGAACTCTTGCGGCAACTTATCGCCGGGAGTGACGTCGTGCCATGGATGAATCATGTATTGCGGTACCTTTCAGCGGTGAATGGAACATTCATTGTAGCGGAAGACGAAAGGAGTTGAAGGATACCCTCTCCCGCCAAGCAGCAGAACTTCAACCAGTTCGCAAGCGATTGCGGGCGCTTTCCACCGTTTCAATTTTTGAGCTATTGCGTATACCGCTTTAGAGTTGAATCCACACGGCATGAATCAGTGCCAGAGTTCCTATCGCCACGATTACCCAAAGGATCAGCCCTTGCATCAGAGGACGTATTCCCACGCGTCGCAACAGGGGCACTGACATGCTGGCGCCGATCATGTACAAGGTAAGCGTGAGTCCAACTCTGCCCAGCCGGTTTAAAAATAAATAAAGAGGATGCAGGACTGGGGCGTAGGTGTTCGCCACCGCCGCCAGACAGAAAAGCAGAATGAACCAGGGCCACGCAATCCGACTATTACTTTTTTCGCGGATTGCAGTGGCAATTGATAACGGAACAATCCAGAGCGCGCGCGCAAGCTTCACTGTTGTACCAACTGCCAGCGCAGTGGCACCGTATTTCGCGGAAGCGCCAACCACCGAACTTGTGTCATGAATCGCCAGCGCCGCCCACAGACCGAACTGGGTTTCATTGAGATGGAGAATCCCACCAATCCAGGGAAACAGCAGCAGAGCGATCGAATTGAGAATGAAAACAATTCCCAGCGATACTGCCATTTCTCCTTCGGTCGCGCTCAACAGCGGGCCGATCGCGGCGATCGCGCTTCCTCCACATATGGCGGTGCCGACGGTTATCAAAGCGGATAGAGTGCGCCCAACATGAAGTAACCAGCCGAGAAGCAACCCTAGAGCAATCACTGCTGTAATGCTGACCGCCGTGTACACAAACCCGGAACGTCCCACTCGCACGAGTTGATGCAGGTCCATTCCAAATCCCAAACCTACTACCGCAGCCTGTAGCAGCAGCGGGGTGAGTTTCTTCGCCGTCGCGCTGCTGGGCGATCCAAACAAAAAAGCATACGCAAGGCCCAGAGCAAGGGCTGTGGGAGGAGAGACTAGGCCACTTGCGGTCACGATCAATC
>JBEEGK010000366.1:0-2647 GCA_041166845.1 Acidobacteriaceae bacterium | reverse complement strand
GCGCGGTGCCGGATTGGCCTCCGGTCGCCGAATCTCGGAGACGACAGAGGGCTTCGGCGCAGGGCGCGCGCTGCCCGCCGCGGATACGCTCGCGGAACTCAGCAATTGCTCAAGGGGCAGCAACCGCTGGGCGTGGGTCATTTTCAACAATCCCAGCTCGAGGTGAAAACGCTGCTCCTGCCGGAATCCGAGTTCCCCGTGGGTGCGCAGAATAATCTGGAGATGGCGAGTCAGATCTTCTTCGCTGAATAGGTCTGCGACCCGAGCCACCCGTGTGCGTTCATCTCCGGAAATTTGCAGCAGGGAAGAGTCGCTGCCCGCAACCTTTGCGACCGTGGCATTCCGCAAGAAACGCACCATCTGGCGCGCAAAGTGTGTGGGATTGTGACCCTCCGTGATCAGATGATCCACGTGCCTGATCACCTTTTCGCTGGCTCCCTCCGCCACCGCCTTCATGACTTCTTCCAGAACTCCAGACGGGGCTGCCCCAATAAGCTGGCGCACCGCATCAATAGTCAGTCGTCCGTCGCAGGACGCAATTGCCTGATCGAGAATGGAGAGTGCATCGCGCATCGAGCCATCGCCAGCCTCGGCGAGCAAAGCCAGCGCATCCTCATCGGCGGCAATATTCTCGCGTCCAAGAAGGTCTTTGATTTGAGCCAGAATTTCCTCGAAACGCACGGCGCGAAAACTGAAATGCTGGCAGCGTGATCGGATGGTCTGCGGAATGTCCTCAGGCTGCGTAGTCGCCATCATGAAAATGATGTGCGGAGGAGGCTCTTCCAAAGTCTTCAACAACGCATTGAAAGCTGCGTCGGTAATCTGGTGCGCTTCGTCAAGGATGTAGATCTTGTAACGATCGCGTGCCGGACGATAGCGGGCGCCGTCTCGCAGCTCACGAATCTCATCAATTCCGCGATTGGTGGCGGCGTCAATTTCAATGACATCCACGGCGTTACCGGCGCGAATCTCGATGCAGGAGTCGCAAACTCCGCACGGTTCCGTGACGGGATGCTCTGCCGAGCGACAATTCAAAGCCATGGCCAGGATGCGGGCTACGGTAGTTTTGCCGATGCCACGATGACCGCTAAAAATGTATCCGTGGGCAATTCGGCCCAGCTCGATGGCATTCTTAAGGGTGCGAGTTACGTGCTCCTGCCCTATAACTTCGGAAAATTTCTGCGGACGATATTTTCGGGCAAGAACCTGGTAGCTCATGGTGAGAAGTTACCTCGATTATACGTGATGAAGTAAGGCCCAATCGTGGGCTCAGGCTGAGGAAATCCGGCCTCCCAGACGCGCTGACTGAAATGCTTGCACAAGATAGCTTCACCCGATAAGCTTCCGTGCATTAGTTGTAATCAGTCACCAGCAGTAAGGAGAATTCCGATGCAACTGAAACTCGATACCCGAACGTTGAAAGATGGAATCATCGTAGTGGATTGCTTCGGCCGCCTGGTTTTCGGCGAAGAATCCGCGAGCATACGAGATACGTTAAAAGCACTGACCAAGTCCGACAGCCGCATCATTCTCGACCTCGGCGGCGTCACCTACATTGATAGCGGCGGACTGGGCACGCTGGTCGCAATCTACACCACCGCCCGCAATGCGGGAGGCACGATTAAGCTTGCCAACCTCACCCGGCGCGTGGGCGATCTGCTGCAAATCACCAAGCTGGCAACGGTGTTCGAGGTGTATGACAGCGAAGAAAAAGCCGTGCAATCTTTCGAGCACAGCGCCGCAGCCTAGATTTGCAACGACTCGCGAGTTTAAACGTTCATGGACTGGGAAAGCCGCGTCATAGCCGCCATCCGCCAGATTCCACGCGGCAAGGTCTCAACCTACGGCGCCATCGCGCGCGCAGTCGGCTCTCCGAATTCGTCACGACAGGTTGCCCGAGTATTGAGCGGATCGAGAGGACTTCCATGGCACCGGGTACTCGGCGCTGACGGACACATTCGCGTCCCTGGTGAGTGGGCTGCAGAACAGCGGCTGCAGCTTCAATTTGAAGGCGTGCGTTTTCGCGGACGAAGAGTAGATATGGTGGCGCACGAATTCAAGTTCGGCAAGACACCAAGATCACGAGCTCACGAACCTACGCCAAAGATCAGGAAACGTCACTGATCGCGAAAGCGTGCCGGGTCGTCCGCAAAGTAGCTCCGGCCTATCCGTCCAGTTCCTGTCCGGCGTCTGCGGTTTCTTCGGCCTGCGCGCCTGCGTTGTCATTGTTCAGCTGACGAGACAGAAACCAGCTCATATGCGGCAGGGGACACTCTACATTCCGCCGAACAGCAATTAGCTCCGCGGTTATTGCCACCGCAATTTCTTCCGGAGTGATTGCCCCAATATCGAGGCCAACTGGGGCATGGACTTTCTCAAACAGATTTGCCTGGATGCCTTGCTTCGTGAGTTCGCGGAAAATTGTGATGGTTTTGCGTTTGGATCCGATCATTCCGATGTATCGCGCCTGCG
Source organism: Acidobacteriaceae bacterium (assembly GCA_041166845.1). GTDB lineage: Bacteria > Acidobacteriota > Terriglobia > Terriglobales > Acidobacteriaceae > JALYIM01. The sequence goes on along the minus strand of JBEEGK010000366.1, from coordinate 175 downwards.
TTTTCACGGCCCATGCCAGGACCCGCATGTCGTCGCGATGTCCGCGAGTGACGATTACGATATAAGAAGATTCGTTCGGAACGATCTGGCTGAATGCTTTCTCGAAGTCCTCCGCGATAACTTCTTTGGCGTCGGGGAAGCGCTCGCGATTGGCGTACGTCTCGCGGTCATCAAT
>JBEEGK010000365.1:0-6604 GCA_041166845.1 Acidobacteriaceae bacterium | reverse complement strand
TGGAGAAATTGATCTTATCGCTTGGCAAAAAGACGTCTTGTGCTTCATCGAAGTGAAAACTCGGACCAGTCGCGACGTTAAACCCGCAGAAGCTGCGGTGGACCGCGATAAGCAGCGATCGCTCACGGCGGTGGCGAGAGAGTATTTGCGTCATGCTCCGGCGGATTCACAGTGGCGCTTCGATGTAGTGAGCGTGTATTATGAACGAAATTCCAGCCGTCCTGCATTCGAGCTGTTCCAGAACGCATACCCTGCCTCGTAGCGAGAGTTTGCTGTGAGCATCGTCATTATTATGAGGATACCGGTCGTTGCCTGAACTTAGGAAAGATCCAATTGTTGGAAGGTGGGTAATAATTTCGACGGACCGCGCCAAGCGGCCCACTGATTTTGCCCGTGAAAAAGTGGAAATGAAAGGCGGTTTCTGTCCTTTCTGCTCGGGAAATGAAAGCAAGACTCCGCCCGAAATTCAGGCCTATCGTCCCAATCATAATGGTGGGTCCTCGCACCGTGACGGACCCGGTTGGACAGTACGAGTTGTCCCCAATAAATTTCCCGCGCTTGGGATCGAGGGAAATCTCGATCGCCAGGCGGAAGGCATGTTTGACCGGATGAATGGCGTGGGAGCGCACGAAGTCATTATTGAAACTCCCGACCATAATTCCAGTCTGGCGACGTTGTCTCCCAAGGCGATCGAAGACGTCCTCTGGACATTCCGCGACCGCATTCTTGATCTCAAAAAAGATCGCCGTTTCAAATACATTCTGATTTTCAAAAATCACGGAGAAGCCGCGGGCGCGTCACTCGAGCATGCGCATTCTCAACTAATTGCGCTGCCGATTTTGCCGATTTATGTATCGGAGGAATTGGAAGGCGCCAAGCAATACTACATTTACAAAGAGCGTTGTGTTTTCTGTGATGTGATCCGTCAGGAGCGCGAAGCTGGCATTCGAGTGGTTGCGGAGAATCAGGATTTCATCACGCTCGCCCCCTACGCGCCACGTTTTCCATTCGAAACCTGGATCCTTCCGAAACAGCATGAATCGGCCTTCGAGAATTCTTCTTCGCACATGTTTGCGAATCTCGCCAAGGCTCTGAAGACGCTGCTCATCAAGGCAGATCGCGTCCTGGATAATCCTCCCTACAACCTGGTGGTTCATTCTTCTCCCGTGCATGAGCCGAATAACGATCACTATCACTGGCACGTGGAGTTCATGCCCAAGCTAACCAAGACCGCAGGATTTGAATGGGGAACGGGTTTTTATATCAATCCTACTCCGCCGGAAGAGGCTGCGAAATTTCTACGAGCGGCAAGCGTGGAAGCGTCTGCGTCCGCAATGTTGCGATAGCAGCAGTCACAAATAAAAAAGGCTCGGCGAATGCCGAGCTTCTTTTGGAGTTGATGTTCTAACTCGAGGATTGGTCTTCGAATTCTTCGTGCCAAGCCATTTGAATCGCTTCTAGCTTGCCTTCATTCGATTTTTTAGGATCGTCCTTGAAGTCAGGCAATTCGATCACGTAGCGATGGAGGTCGGTGAAGCGCACTTCCAGCGGATTCACGTGAGGATGTTTTTCTACGAGTAGAATGCCGAGGTCTTCGGCGTCGTCCCATGTCAATTCTTTCGGCATAGTTTAGTGTTCCTCGGAAACGTAATTGCGATTCCACGCCGGGATTTCAACTACGACCTTGCCGGGCTTGGTAATCGTGGCCTGGCATCCCAGGCGCGAATTGAGTTGCAGGTCCGCGGCCATGTCGAGGCGGTCAGCTTCATCATCATCCATCTCGGAGAGATTCTCGGCACCTTCTTTGACCCAGATATGACAGGTAGTGCAGGCACAGTTTCCGCCACACGCGTGATCAAGGCGAATCCCATAATTAATGGCCACGTCGAGCAGCGATTGCTCTTTGCCGTGTTCTTTGTAGGGAAGTTTGCCCTGCTCGAACTGGATCGTCTTTCCCTCGGGCAGGAACGTAACCTCAACCGTGTTTTCGCCCGCTTCCGCGATAGCTGTTCCGCCGGACTGTTTCTTCTCTTCCGCCATAAATCCCTCACGATCTTCTTGCTAAAAACTATTCGAAATCTGCTTTCGCAATCGGATGCGCCGTCACCGGACTTTCACCCATGTCGGTATCCTGCATGTTCTTTCCCTTGAGAGCAGTCGTCACCGCTCCATCCATCATCAGTTCGGCAAGCCGCATGGTGCCCTGATTTAATTCATCAATACTCTTGCGAATGGCCTGATAGTCGTCCTGATCTTTCACTTCGTTCAGAGATTGTTCCATCTGCGAAATATTCTGTTTTTCGATGCTGGTGAGTTGTCCCCAAGCCGGACTGGTGCGAGCCTTTTCGAGCGCCGCCAAAATGGTATCTGCTTCATTCCGTGCTTCGATGACTTGCCGCTGGCGAAAATCTTCTTCGGCATAATCGAATGATTCGAGAATCATGCCTTCGACCTGATCGTCGGTCAAGCCGTAGCTGGGCTGAACTTCAATCTCCGCTTCTTTGCCACTGCGCTGTTCACGTGCGGACACATGCAGAATGCCGTTGGCATCAATGAGGAATTTGACTTCGATGCGTGCCATGCCCGCGGACATTGGCGGAATTCCTTTAAGATCGAAGCGCGCAAGAGAGCGGCAGTCCTTTGCCAGTTCCCGCTCGCCCTGCAATACATGGATAGCGACGTTTGCTTGTCCGTCCACCTGCGTTGTGTAGTGCTGTGTCGAAGATGCCGGAATCGTTGAATTGCGCAGAATAATTTTGTCGGTCACTCCCCCGGCGACTTCGATACCCAGCGACAGCGGAGTGACGTCGAGCAGCAGCATGTTCTGGGTAGCTTCGGAACCGCCAGCGAGAATGTTCGCCTGAATTGCCGCGCCCAGAGCGACGACTTCGTCCGGATTCAAATCCGTGTGTGGCTTGCGTTGAAACAATTCCTCGAGGAGGGCGCGCACTTTGGGGATGCGAGTCGACCCACCAACAAGTACGACTTCGTCAATCTGTTCAGGTTTCAGTCCCGCATCTTTAAGCGCCTGCTTGCAGGGGCCGACGGTGCGTCGCAGGATCGAAGATTCAGGGTGCTCCGGGTTGTCAATCAGTCGCTCGAACTGCTCGCGAGTTATCTCACGCAAATAATGTCTGCCGTCAGGGAGCTCAATTTCCAATTTTGCTACCGGCTCGGAGGAAAGAGCGATTTTCGCTTCGATGACGGCCTTGCGAATAGTTGCAACCACTTCGCCGTTGCGCGAGACATCGAGTCCGAGGTCCCCTTTGATGTCATCAACGGCGATCGCAATCAACAGGTTGTCAATGTCATCGCCGCCCAGGTGCGTGTCTCCATTGGTGGCGATAACTTCGAAGATGCCGTCGTGCAGTTTGAGAATGGAAATGTCGAACGTTCCGCCCCCGAGATCGTAAACCGCGACGATGCCATTCTGTTTCTTGTCGAGGCCATACGCCAGAGAGGCCGCCGTTGGCTCGTTCACCAGTCGTAAAACCTCGAGTCCGGCGATACGTCCGGCATCTTTGGTCGCCTGTCGTTGCGCGTCGTTGAAGTAGGCGGGAACTGTGATCACTGCCTGCGTGACGGGAGCTCCAAAGAATCGCTCAGCATTTCGCTTAAGTTGGCGGAGCACGAACGCGGAAAGTTCCGGCGGGTTAAAAGATTTGTCGCCTAATTGAATGCGCAGTACTTCTCCCGCTTCCAAGTCTTTTGCAAGATGGAAAGGGAACAACTTCAATTCCGGTTGCACGTCCTCCAGCCCGCGACCCATAAGGCGTTTCACGGAGTAAACCGCGCGTTCTGGAGTTTCGATCAAATATTTGCGTGCTGCGTTGCCAACGAGCGTCTTGTCATTCTCATCGAGCGCAACCACGGACGGCACTAGATTCACGCCGTCCTCTCCCGGAATCACGACCGGGTTTTCCCCCTGCATGAAAGCCACGAGGGAATTCGTGGTTCCGAGATCAATCCCGACTATGCGTTCGTTCGCCATTAATTTTCCAGTACTTCGTTTACGTCGCGAACAAGATTTCTGATGTAAGTGCGGCGGTTCAGCAGATCTACCATCTGGTCGCGGACCTTAACGTGATCTACGGCCTCACTATCCCATTGATCCCAATAGCCGCGCAATTCCTCTAACAAAGTTTCGTACTTCGCCTCCAACGCAGTTTTCTGTGCATTGAGATCTTTCACCAATTGACGATCATCCTCGCCCATCTTCTTATTCGCGCGCAGTTCTTCCAACTGCATGTTTAACTCGAAAACCTCTTCCAGCATGTCCGGAGGCACAACCTGCTTCTTGATTTCGCCGGTCTTGCGTGCTTCTTCGGTGGCAGATTTCGATTGCTCTTCCAGTTCCACGCCCTCCAGTCGCAACAGGTATTCAGTCCTTCGCACAGGGTCTTTCAACGTTCGATAAGCGTCGTTGAGGTGCGAACTCTGTTGCAGCGTCCACTCCTGCTCGCGTTTGTCGGCTCGAGCGTTGAGGTCGGGATGCAGCTTTCGACTCAACTCATAGAAATGGCGCTCGAGCAGAGCGCTGTCCACGTTTAATTTGCGGGGCAAGCCAAAAAAGGTGAAGTAGTCCACCGGCGCAGGAGGCTGAACTTTTCCGCAACTTGAGCAGAATTGCGCCGCACGCATCTCCCCACAAGACCAGCAGCTGGATGTGGGGTCGGAGTCTTCATTGGACGCGCTTGCGAATTTGTGCATTTCAACTGGCATATCGTGTGTGCTGCATGGCAGCCGTTAGAACGGGAGCTGGGAGTACTCTTGAGGACGGAGCTCTTCGCGGGGGAGGGCGCCCGCGCCACATAACCCTAGCCCGAGAATGATGTGCCGCATCCACATGATTTCGTGGAGTTCGGATTCACGAATACAAATCCCTGCTGCATCAGCGTTTCCTGATAATCAAGCGTCATGCCATGCAAGTAGATAAACGATTTCGGATCCACGAACACCCGAACGTCGTCGAACTGAAAAACCCGATCGCGTTCGCGCGGTTGAGTATCGAAGCGGATGTTGTAGCTCAACCCCGAGCATCCGCCGCCCTGCACGCCCAGACGAAGCCCGCCCTGCTCGGGTGAAACTCCCTCTTTGACGATGGCGGTGCGAATCTTGCCAAGAGCCTTATCTGTGACCTTGATGCCTTTGGCCGGGGCAGCCGCCTTCGTCGCGTTCTCTCGTGTGAGCGTCGTCATCATTTTTAGCGCCAGAGAAGCTGTTTAGTTAACGGCCGCAACTGCGACTGGCTTAGCTACATCCTGCTTCTTCTTCCAGTCGTGGATCGCCGCGCGAATTGCATCTTCCGCCAGCACTGAACAATGGATCTTAACCGGAGGAAGCGCGAGCTCCTTCACGATTTCAGTGTTCTTAATCTGCAGCGCTTCTTCGACCGTCTTGCCCTTCACCCATTCGGTGGCCAGGGAAGAGGAAGCAATCGCGGAACCGCAGCCGAACGTCTTGAACTTGGCGTCCTCAATGACATTCGTCTGAGGATTGACCTTGATCTGTAGCTTCATGACGTCGCCGCATTCGGGCGCGCCTACCAGACCGGTGCCAACTTCTGTGCTGTTCTTGTCCATCGAGCCGACATTGCGCGGATTGGAATAATGATCGAGAACTTTATCGCTATATGACATGTCACTCTCCTGAAAACTTAGTCTTTTAATCGCTGCTGCCAAACTTAGTGCGCTTCTTCAGCACTCCACTTCACCTGCGTTAAATCAATACCCTCTTTCGCCATTTCGTAGAGGGGCGAAAGCTCGCGCAGGCGTTGTACGGTTTCGACAACGCGATCTGCCACGTAATCCACTTCGGCTTCGGTGTTGAAGCGTCCAATTCCAAAACGAATGGAACTGTGCGCCAGATCGTCGCCCGTGCCCAAAGCCTTTAATACATAAGATGGTTCTAACGTCGCAGAGGTGCAAGCTGATCCACTGGAAACCGCAATATCGTTGATGCCCATCAGCAGTGATTCGCCTTCCACATAGGCGAAGCTGATATTCAGATTTCCGGGCAAACGGTGCTCAGACGAACCGTTGACATACACTTCATCTAATCGGCTCATGATTCGTTCACGGAGACGATCGCGCAATCCGGAAAGCTTCTTAGCCTCTTGCGCCATTTCTTCGGAAGCAATCGCACAAGCCTTGCCCAAGCCGACGATTCCAGCGACGTTCAGTGTGCCGGAACGCATGCCGCGCTCGTGTCCGCCACCATCAATGATCGCGGAAATCTGTACGCGTGGATTTTTGCGCCGCACGTACAGAGCTCCAACGCCCTTCGGCCCATAAAGTTTGTGGGCAGTGATGGACATTAAATCAATGTTCATCTTGTTGACGTCAATTGGCACTTTGCCCACGGCTTGCACTCCATCGGTGTGAAACAGGACGCCGCGTTCGCGGCAGATTTTTCCAATCTCAGCCACAGGCTGGATGACGCCAATCTCGTTATTTGCAAACATAATGGTCACGAGAATCGTCTTGGGATCAATCGCGCGCTTGAGTTCTTCCAGGTCTAACAAGCCGTCCTTCTGCACCGGAATGTAAGTAACGCGATACCCAATTTTTTCCAGGCGCTAACAGGAGACGAGCACTGCTTTGTG
>JBEEGK010000364.1:0-8477 GCA_041166845.1 Acidobacteriaceae bacterium | reverse complement strand
TCGGAGTATTTCTGGAGCACTACCGGATTAACGAAGCAGTGATCGAAGACGATAACAGCGTGCGTATTGCGGCGGAAAAATCGCTCGGTGCCGTAATAACGATCGATGAGACGAGCACCGTTATCTTTGCCAACTCTGCTGTTTTTTCGGTTTTTGGTTGGAACCCGAAAGAACTGATTGGTGGCAGCCTTACACGAATTATGCCCGAATACCTTCGACGTGTGCACGAGCACGGGATTCAGCGGTACGTCACCACCGGAAAGCGACATCTCGATTGGAGCGCAATTGAGCTGCCAGGTTTACATAAAGATGGTCAGGAGATTCCGTTGACGCTCGCATTTGGCGAATTTTGGCGCGCTGGCAAACGCATCTTCACCGGTTTTGTTCATATGCGCCAAGAACAACTTTTGGACTCACCACTGTAGTGAGCAGCTCATTTGCACATGTGAACCCCTAGTCAAAAAAGCTTCAGTGAGAAAACGCCGCTCATTAACAATGACGACTGTCGAAAAAATTGAATGTTTGCCTATAGAATGAGCGCAACAAAGTACAACGCGACGGCTCCCATCACATCGTGCAACGAACCCTCCCGCGGATAAGCGCCATATAGAGGAAACCAAGTTCGATCAAAGGGTCATTTGATATCATAGCCGCAATGTGTCAAGTCTAGGCCGCGTGATTTCTCATTACCGTTTGCTGGAAAAGCTTGGCGGCGGCGGCATGGGAGTGGTTTATCGAGCAGAAGACACTCGCCTTGGCCGCCACGTTGCGCTGAAGTTTCTGAGCCCTGAGTGGGCTGGGGATCGGCAAGCTGCCGAGCGGTTCCAGCGCGAAGCGCGCGCAGCCTCCGCCCTTAACCATCCGAATATCTGCACCATTTACGACATCGGCGAGTTTGAGGATGAAAGCTTCCTGGTTATGGAGCTGCTTCAAGGTTCGACATTGAAGCATCGGATCGAAGGCAAACCCTTTAGGTTGGATCAAATCGTTCGGGTTGGAATTCAAATTGCTGATGCGCTCGACAGTGCACATGGGCATGGCATCCTTCACCGCGATATAAAGCCAGCGAATATTTTTCTAACCGCCGGAACCCAAGCCAAGCTCCTGGATTTCGGCTTGGCGAAGTTGTTGCGTCGGCATGACCCAGCCGTACACTCGGCGGACAGTGCGACTGCGAGCTACGGTAAGCATGCTACCGATCCCGGAGTGGCTATAGGCACGATTGCCTACATGTCTCCGGAGCAGGCAACAGGACAGGAGCTCGATGGGCGTACCGATCTTTTCTCTTTTGGCGTGGTGATGTATGAAATGGCCACCGGAGTACAGCCATTTAAGGGCGGGACGTCCGCAGTTATTTTTGATGCCATTCTCAACAAAGCACCAATTTCGCCCATTCGGCTCAATCCCCAACTCCCTCAAAGGCTCGAAGATGTGATCAACAAAGCTCTCGAGAAAGACCCGGACTTGCGCTGCCAAAGTGCTTCAGAGCTTCGCTCCGACCTGAAAAGGCTTGAACGTGATAGCAAACAATTTTCAGCATCCTCTGCAATGGACCCCGAATCGCCAACGACCTTCCGCGAGGACACGATCGAGCCAGACGCGCTGATAACTAATCGACGATGGCGTGTAAACACGCAACATTGGTGGGGACTCGCTGCAATAAGTGTTGTATGTCTCGCCGTTGCTGCGGGAGTTTTTGCAGGTACAAGGCTTGCGGTGAAGCCCTTCCCGACTTTTCAGCGGCTGACGTTTGCTCGCGGCGAACTAGGTGATGCCCGTTTCGCGCCGGATGGACAAAGCATCTTTTATGGCGCCGCGTGGGAAGGTAAGGCTTTTGAGATTTTCTCCGCTCGTCCCGACAGTTCGGAATCGCGTCCGTTAGGCCTGGATTCTACGGACGTCCTGTCCATCTCTTCCAACGGTCAAATGGCCGTATCGATAGGTCGCCATCTATTGAAAGGCTTTCAGCGAACAGGCACCCTGGCCCAGGTTCCTGTGGCTGGCGGCACGCCCCGGGAGATTCTGGACGGCGTGGAGAGCGCTGATTGGTCGCGCGATGGCTCCGCTCTCGCTATCGTTCGCTATGTCAATGGGCGCGATCGCCTTGAGTTCCCCATGGGCAACGTTCTGTATGAGTCAGCAGGATGGATTGGTGGACCCCGTTTTTCTCCGGACGGTAAGTTGATCGCAATCATTGACCATCCCCTTAGCAATGACGACGGAGGATCCATCATCATTGTGGATTTGCGGGGTCAGAAAAAGATCTCATCCTCAGGCTGGATAACAGTTCGGGGGGTGGCTTGGAATCCTGCCAACAACGAAGTCTGGTTCAGCGGCAACAAGGACGGCCTCTCGGGTGAAATTCATGCTCTTTCCTTGTCAGGAAGCGAGCGCCTTCTTCTGCGCGTGCCCATAGACGTTCAACTCAGTGATATATCCGGTGACCGTCGAGCCCTGCTGATTGAACAACACGAGCGAGCTGGGATCCTCGGTCGCGGTCCAACGGATAACGCGGAACGCGAGTTAGGTTGGCACGACTGGTCCGTCATGCGTGACATAAGTACCGACGGGAAATTGATTCTGTTTATTGAGGCAGGTAACGCTGGAGGCGCAAACTATGGCTCCTACGTTCGAGGTATCGATGGATCGCCGGCGATTCAACTAAGTAGTGGCACCAGCTCGGCAATATCGCCCGACAAGAAATGGGCCTCGGCCGTAATCCCGACGGCCCCGTCTGCAATTACGTTTGTGCCGATCGGACCCGGGCAATCGCATGCCCTGGAGCTCAAGGGATTGTCGCCACAGTACTCTTGCTGGTTCCCCGACGCTAAGCGCATACTAATCGAGGCAAGCGAACGTGGGCACGGCTTCCGCATGTATGTTGTTGACCTCCCAGACGGCAGACCTCGGGCCATAACTCCGGAAGGCGCGGTCACCCAGTTCAACAGCATCTCTCCGGATGGGCGATTTATCGCAGTGACCGAGCCTGACCAGCGACTGAAAATTTATCCCGTCGATAAGGGAGAAACGCGCGTCATCGCAAATGTCACGCCCGGAGAAGTGCCCATTCGGTGGTCCAATCAACCTGAATGGCTGTTCGTGGCAAACCCAACGCAAATTCCAACGAAGGTCTATCGGCTGAATATTGCCACTGGCCAGAAGGAGCAATGGTTGAGTCTTTCTCCACAGGACCGTACGGGGCTCGACTCGACTTCCTCCCTGCAAATGACTCCGGACGGCAAGAGCTACGCGTACAGTTACGAACGATTCTTGTCAGATCTCTACCTGGCAAATCATCTTGATTAGGGACAGTCGAGGATTTGAAGATTCTGTTATGTTCCGTAGGTAGCTTCGATTAGTAGAATCGTTAGCGAGGTGACTGATGCGAACATTCTTGATTGTTTTCGTGGTCGTTTTTTGTGCAGCTCTAACCATTGCTTTCGGACAAAACATGGGAGACAGCCGAGCAGCAGCTGACGCTGAAATTCGTGCGGCTGACAAAGCTGGCTTGAAAGCAGCGCAGGCCAAAAATATCGACGGCGCTGTGGCAAACTATGCGAGCGATGCGTCATGGCTTCCGCCCCATGCTCCAATTGTTCAGGGCAAAGAAGCAATTCGCGCAGCATGGGCAAGCATGTTAGCTACGCCGGATCTCAAGATTGAATGGCAGATCACAAAGCTAGAAATTTCGCCGTCGGGTGAAATGGGTTACACGCTTTACAAGTATGACATGACAATGCAAGGCCCGACAGGGCAACCCATTCACGATGTCGGAAAGGATATGGCGGTCTGGAAGAAAGAATCCGATGGCAAATGGAAGATAATCGCCGATACTTTTAACTCCGATCTGCCGCTCCCATCATCGCCAGGCAAATGACACTCACGTTTCCTCGGAGGGTAAATTGCGACAAGCACTGAAGATAGGCATGATGACATTAGCATTGCTCGCTCTGACGATGGCGGCGCAGGAGAAGCTACCCCTGAAACTGGTTGCGACCATTCCGATGCCAGGGTTCACGGGTGATTTCGACCATTTTGGGCTCGACCTCAAAGGTAACCGTTTATTCCTTGCGTCCGAAGATCAAAAGACAGTCGAAGTGTTCGATCTCCGGACGGGGAAGCGGACTCACAGCATCACAGGTTTTGGCCAACCCCTGACTATGGCTTATCTGGCCGAGTCCAACCGTCTGGTTGTTACGGACGGAGGCGCTACCAATGCCGTCGAACTGGTGGATTGCAAACACTACAAGATAATCAAGAGTTTAAAGCTGGGCCAAGGCGTTGACCACGGGGTTTACAACCCCACAAACAAATACTTTTACGTGGAAAACGGCGGCGGTCCCGAGGGGAAGACTCATGTGCTCACCATCATTGACACAAAGTCGTTTAAAAAAGTCGGTGAGGTTGCTGCGCTTCCTGGAAACTCGAATGAAGGCATGGTCATTGACCATGCTGGGAAAAAACTATATGTGAACCTTACAGGCACAGATGAAGTTGGGGTCATTGATCTACCCAGCCGTCAGTTAATTGCCAGATGGCCTCTGCCCGATGCCCACGTAGCCCATGCAATAGCCCTAGATGAACCCAATCACCGATTGTTTACCGCGACCCGCAAACCTCCAAAGTTTATCGTTTTCAACATGGACACGGGCACAGTTGTAACTTCTCTGCCTTGTGTTGGTGTTAACAGCGACATGTCGCTCGATGTCGCCCGCAAACGAATCTATATAACTGGTAGCGATACTGCCTCCGTTTTTCAACAGCGCGATGCGGACCATTATGAGCATATCGCCGAAGTCCCGACTGCATTTCGTGCCAAGTCGTCAATCTTTGTTCCCGAACTGACCCGGCTTTACGTCGCCAATTCAGGCAAAGGGAAGCCTGATGCGAAACTGGCGGTGCAAATTTTCGAAGTTCAGTGACCCGAGCTGAATCACTGTTTCGCGGCTTTTGGGAGAGAGTTCGAGGGGTGATTCGAAGGCCAGTCCCCTGTTTATCGTCGACGCGGGATTGACAGGAGTACAAAGTCCGGCTGATCTGAATTACTGAATCTCCATTAATAATTACAATACTTTCATGAAGCGATCTGGGGTTGCAGATCTTCCGTTGCACGGCGGAAGCGTGCCTAAATGGCTTGCCGACCGCATGATGCTGCTGGGAACCGCGATCTCCGAAAGTATTGTGCATCATTATGGTTCGTCGGCACTGTTGTCGCGCCTCGCAGATCCTTTCTGGTTTCAAGCCATGGGAACCGTGATGGGTATGGATTGGCATTCCTCCGGCATTACCACTTCGGTATTGGGAGCTCTGAAGCGTGGTCTAAACCCCCGAGCGCATGAGCTGGGAATTTATGTTTGCGGAGGCCGGGGACGCCACTCCCGCGAAACTCCGGAAGAGTTACGTCGCTACGCAGAACGTGCCAATTTGAATGGCGACTCTCTAGTGCGTGCCAGCCGCCTTGCCGCGCGAATAGACAACAACGCGATTGCCGATGGATTTCAGCTTTATCTTCACGGCTTCATTGTGACTGCGAAGGGCGAGTGGACGATCGTGCAGCAAGGGATGAAAACCAGCAATGCGCTCGCCCGGAGATATCATTGGCACTCTCAGTCGGTGCGGGATTTTACTAATGAACCGCATACTGGCATTGCGGGCGAGCACCAAGGGATTATCATGAATCTCGTGGATTCACGCTCCGGACCAGCACAAAAAGCGCTCCTGGCAACGATACGTGAGCGGCCGGAAGCTACCTTGGTAACCATTCCGAAATTGGTAATGCCCCTGCACCACGATGTGCAGGCCTCGAATGTGGATCTGAAACGTCTAGGGGCTGTGCTTGCGGTGGCGTATGAACGCCAGTTTTCCGATTTCGCCTCCTTGCTACTGATGGAGAAATTAGGCCCGCGCACGCTGCAGTCGCTCGCACTGGTGGCGGAGGTCATACACGGGACGCCTACTAGGTTCTCCGACCCAGCCCGCTTTTCTTTCGCGCATGGAGGCAAAGATGGCCATCCTTTCCCAGTTCCCCTCAAGACCTATGACGAAACCCTCGGGGTGCTACGGCGTGCCTTGGATAATGCGAAACTCGATCAGTCGGATAAGCTCGACGCCTTCAGGAGACTGGACGGTTTTGTGCGAGCTGTGGAGAAATTCAATTCCCCATCTGCCGACTTTGGCGCAACCCTCGCCCACGAGAATGCAATCTCGGCATCTAATGGTGGCAGGACCGTAGCCGGTGCAGCCCGGAAGGTCGCGGTCAAACCACTTCCAGATCAGCTGCCGCTCTTCTAAGTTCCTGCTGCTTGGATTGCGTCGAAATCATGTCGTTCGTAATTTCTCACCCGCCGAGAAATGCCCAGTTGGAGCTGTTGGATGATCTTAATTATCTGAGCAGGGGCGAGATCAAGTCTGTCGAACTTCCATTGAATCTAACAACGGAAGAAGACGCCGGAGGGCTCAAGCATCTTTTGCTGGCAACAGAGCGGCGGAAAGACGGTGTCGTGTAGCGGCAACTACGCCAACAGCATCCTAAAGATTCGCATTGTTTTGTGACAATTCTCAGAAAAGTGGAGACGATAGAATGACTACCGCGGGCGACATCCTTATAGAGCGACTGATTGACTGGGGTGTTCAATTAGTTTTCGGACTTCCCGGCGATGGCATCAACGGCATAATGGAAGCCCTGCGCACGCGCCAGGAAAAGATCAGATTCATCCAGGTACGTCACGAAGAGTCAGCCGCGTTCATGGCCTGCGCTTACGCGAAATTCACCGGAAAGCTGGGCGTATGTCTCGCCACCTCCGGCCCCGGAGGTATTCACTTGCTTAATGGCTTGTACGACGCCAAACTCGACCACGCTCCAGTGCTCGCAATCACGGGCCTGCAATTCCATGACTTGATTGGAACCTTCACCCAGCAGGACGTTGCGCTCGACAAATTATTTATGGACGTTTGTGTTTACAACGAGCGCGTCATGGGTCCGGCACATGTCGAGAATGTCGTTGACCTTGCCTGCCGCACAGCCCTCAGTTATCGCGGTGTGTCGCATCTTACTTTTCCAGTTGATTTTCAGGAGTTGGAAGTAAAAAAGAAAGAGCGTTCCAAGCGCAACGTTCCACACCATACCTCTGAGGTCCACGCGCTCATTCCGCAAGTCTCGGCCGAATCCGAACTGCGTGGCGCTGCGGAGATTCTAAATGCGGGCAAGAAGATCGCCATTCTTGCGGGACAAGGCGCGCTTCATGCCAGCGACGAACTGGAGCAGGTCGCTGAATTGCTGGGGGCGCCCATTGTGAAAGCTCTGTTGGGCAAGGCATGTGTAGGGGATGACAGCCCTTACACCACCGGGGGGATCGGTCTGCTCGGTACCCTGCCGTCGCAGGAGGCAATGGAAGACTGCGACACCCTACTGATCATTGGCAGCTCGTTTCCTTATATCGAGTTCATGCCTAAACCCGACCAAGCTAGAGGAGTTCAAATTGATCGCGATCCGCAACGGATTGGATTGCGTTATCCCGTTGAAGCCGGATTGATCGGCGATAGTCGCCGCACTTTGCAAGCTCTAGTTCCTTACTTGCGTCGGAATCAGGACCGCGGCTTTTTGGAAAAAGCGCAGGAAGGAATGAAAGAATGGCGGAAACTGATGGAGCAGCGTGGAACTCGCCAAGACAAACCCATGAAGCCGCAAGTCGCCGCCTGGGAGTTGGGAAAGCGTCTCGCATCGAATGCGATTGTCACCTGCGATAGTGGAACGATCACAACATGGTGGGCGCGGCAGATTTCGGCGAAGAGAGGACAGATGTATTCACTTTCTGGGACCCTAGCCAGCATGGCCAACGGACTGCCTTATGCACTGGCCGCGCAAGTCGCATATCCCGATCGTCAGGTGGTGGCCTTTGTTGGCGACGGCGGATTCTCCATGCTGATGGCCGACTTCGTGACTGCGGTGAAATACAAATTGCCAATCAAAGTCGTCATCATCAAAAACAATACGTTGGGTCAAATCAAGTGGGAGCAGATGGTTTTTTTGGGGAATCCAGAATTCGGAGTGGATTTGTATCCTATAGACTTCGCGGCCTTCGCCGAAGCTTGCGGTGCCACCGGCTTAACGGTAGATGATCCCGCAAGGTGTGGAGACACCATGCAGGAATTCCTTTCCGCCCCGGGACCTGCCATCTTGCAGGCGATAGTTGATCCGGCGGAGCCGCCCTTGCCCAGCAAGATCTCGGCGCAGCAAGCACTGCATTTTGCAGAGTCCCTGATCAGAGGAGAACCGCACCGCGGCAAGATTGCTTTGACCGCAATTTCAAACAAAGTGCGGGAGATGATTTGAGAACGGCCAGCAATGCCATCGGCCAGTTTACGATGCGACCTTACGGCATATGCTTCCACTGTGGCCTTGAACCCTCCGAGTTGCTTCAATTTATAGTCGGCTTCGCTGGGCTTCTGTCCATATTAAGGTCTGCGACCGCGAACTG
>JBEEGK010000363.1:0-8122 GCA_041166845.1 Acidobacteriaceae bacterium | reverse complement strand
CGCGCTGAGACTTTGAATTGCCCCGTCCGTACCAATCTCAACCCGCAAAACAACTGTGCCTTGTATGTGAGCCTGGCGCGCAACCGTTGGGTAGCGAGGGTCGACCTTTTTGATGAGAGAATTTCGAGGCATGACATTGGTTTTTAGGAAAATTCGCTGTGGTGCCTTGGCAGCGCTATTGAGCCCGTGCTGGCGGTCGCCGAACGGGAGTGGCCGCAAAAAACTCATGCAACCGAGCTTACCCGGATTTGCCTTCAGACTTTCACCGTTGCGCTTCACTAATTCGTCAGCAGCCCTTAGATCTTCTGCGCGACGGTTGGCGTCGCCGCACCCAATGTCAGCTTTACGACGATACAGCAGGGACATCAGCGCCGCAGCATCGCGGTCGTCAGGCCAAAGCTTTAGCGCGTTATTAACTGCCTCAATACCATCGGTCACATGCTGTTGATTGGCCTGTTGCACCTCGTGGCAAATTCCCTTGTTTCCAGTGATATCGTCGTCCACATTTAGGGCAGCTTTTGCTTTGATTTCTGTGGCACGTTTGTTTGTTTCAGCCCAATCAATTGCTCCCAGAGCGCAATAAGGCAGCGGGCCTTCACGATCAACCTCAGTTGCTTTGCGATAGTATGCTTTGGCATCTTCGGTTTGTCCGTTCGCGCTGTATAGATATCCAAGACCGGTTATCGATTTCAGGTCGTTTGGATTTCGTAATAAGTTTAATTTGTAGTCGGAAATAGCTCGTTCAAGTGCCGCACTATTCTCAGGAGTTGTAACAGTTGGAGAATATGATTCGATGGCATCGCCTGCTTCCTTTATCAAAAGGATTTCTCGGTCTTCGCTTAGTAGAATCAGCCTTCCATTCATCGCCGAGAACAGGAAACGTGCTGCAGGCAGATTGATACCGGGCCGTAAGCAGGAAAGCGTTACGGCTCGTTTTTCAATTGAATATTGCCCTCAGAATTTACGGCGAAATGCCCCTGAATGCGATTGTCTTGCCCGAATGTATATTCGGCGTCGGAACCGAGCAAATACTCCGTGTACCGTGCGCCGAGAGTGGCAATTTTGCACGATTGCGATTTCCAAGCCCCCACGATTCCAGCGGACTGACCGCCCGAAATGCCCGCTCGATGGAACTCGCATGCGGAGTCGTCATTCAGAAAGTGAATCTTCAGCAAATCGCCGTCTGATTCGGCCTTCCATTCCCAGATAGGACTCGATTGTGCAGGGCCCGCCGTTATCAAAAATGTTTTACCGCTGGTGCTCTGATAACTTCCGCTCACCTGACCCGACAGACTGACCGAGCAAGCGCCGCCCGGTTGGAGCTCGTGCGCGAAAGGTAAGTCTTTCGGAGTGACGTTCTTCCACAAGCCGTGTAAATCCTCGGTGCGTGGGAAAATACCCATCGGGTCTTGTGCGCAGACTATGGCAGCAAGAGCCACGGGAATCAAAAACAACAGACCTCGCGAACTCATCGACAATGGACTCCTACGACCGGCTCCTAACGGCTTGCGGCCAAAGGTACGAATATTATTCGCACAGGCAACGATAATTCTCTAGTCTACAAATGGGTGCAACGGCCAAAGAACTCAGTGCCCCAATTTTTGGTGGGTTACCTGGATTTGCCAAGAGAGGGCTGGCGGGCTGGCCTACACATTCGAGATTTAGCTCCTGGCAGTACTGCGAAAAGGCTGGCCCCACGCTGCATTGGTCCGTGGTACCCACTCGCCGAAAACTGCGGCGAGTGGGGCAGCCTCATCGTGGTAGTGCTAAGAGTTACGAATTTGTGTGGGCCCCCGCCACCGTTCTCAACATTACGTCCGTAATATTGCCGTCCAGTACAGGCTTAGAGATGATTCTCTGTCGAACGGGGGATGAAGTGACAGCACGAAACTTTGGGACGTTCCTCACAATCGTCATCTTCTTGCCGGTAATCGTGTCTGCGCAATATGGTACTACTCCGAATAACTACTATCCAGCTAGCTATAACGGCTCCATCTTCAGGGGGGTCGTAGCCGACACAGCCGAAAATCAAATCACGTTGACGTTCACTAAGGACAGTAAGAGGGACAGCTTTACGGGTTTGTTCGAAACCGGCTGTTCCGTCCCCACTACAGAAGGCCGGCGCGTGATGCCCGGCGATATTCCGAAGGGAACGACAATGACCGTTTTTTTTAATTCCAAAACCAAGAAGGTTGATGGGAAAAGGGTCAAAGAAAATGTGATTATCGCGATAGCGTTCGAGGTCTGGCAGGGACAAAAAGTAGCGGAGGAAAAGAAGAAGATGTATTGGTGCACCGACAATCGTATCTTCAGTTTCGTAGCTGGTAGTCTTTAGCTGCACGTACATGCTGACGCTTCGTGCGAAATCCACCATTTGTTGGATAAACCGCGGAACGAATGGGACTTAAACAAGCTCCACTTTTTAGCTCCCATGTTCGATCTGCATTTCCATTTTCAGCTCGCAACCAGTCCAGTCGCTTCTTGCGTCCTGGCTCTGCGCCGTACTTTCGCGCTCGCGACTTCTTCGTATACACTCAAGATCTTTCGCGCGGAATCATCCCAGGAAAATTTCTTGGCCTGCTCATACCCGCGTTGTTTTAGCCTCTCTCGCACTGCTGGATCGATCAGCACACGATGCAGACCTCGCATGATCTCAAAGACGTTTTCTGGATTCACCATCACCGCTGCGTTGCCCACCACTTCTGGCAGCGAGGAGGCATTCGACGTAAGGACGGGAGTTCCGTGAGCCATGGCTTCCAGTGGAGGCAGTCCGAAACCTTCATATAGCGAGGGGAATACGAAGATTTTTGCGGCGTCGTAGAAAATTCTGAGAATTTCTATGGGGACGAAGCCCAGGAAACGGACGTCGTTCTGCACTCCTCCTCGGATCACCGTGCGCCGCAGGTCGGGATGCTTCGAAAGTTCGTCTCCGATGATGATTAGTTTCAGGTCAGGATACAAATCCTGTTTGAGCAATTCGGCCTTCAGTGCGGAAAATGCCTCGATGATTCTTACCAGATTTTTGTGCGGACTGATTCTTCCCGCGTATAGCAGAAACGGATTCTTTACCTGGTAGCGCGCTGACAGCATCTCCCGTTCGGCCTCGTCGGCGTGTCCGTGGAGAAAACGGGCGTCGATGGCATTGTAGGCAACCTCGATGCACTGGGAAGGAATGTTGAACAGCTTCTCGATTTCGGTCTTAGTGAAATTTGAAACCGCCAGAATTCGTGCCGCGCCCTTAAGCGCCCGTTTAGTCAAGTGAAAATGAAGAGAACGCCGCACGCTGGATCCATCGTGAGCGCGGTACATGTGCTCGAGAACATCATGTACCGTCATTACATACGGACACGGCAGATTGCGGGGCATCCAGAAGAGATGCGGGATGTGTACCAGATCGCAATTTAATCGCCGCAGAGTGGCGCGGCATTCGAAGTAACCCTTGATGGTGTTCTCGCCGTGCAGCAGGGGCACGGCATGGAAGTTCGGCGGAAGAAAGCCGATTTCCGATACCTTCTGCGGCGCGCCAAAAAGAAAGTATTCGTTTTTGACATCGAGCCGGCCAAGCGCCCGCACTACGTTTCGTGTATAAGTGCCTACGCCGAAATCAGTGATCCGGCGAATATCAATGGCGACTCTCACGAGAGTGATTTAATCACAAAGCGGCTTGTTCTCAGGCCCTAAATTCCGCATGAACCTCGGCCCGCCGCTCGGGATAGAGTGGGAAGGCGTCGGCGAACTCTAGCACCTGCTTGCGAATTTTGGCCAGCGCGGCCGCATCCGTACGATTGTGCAAGGCTTCGGAGATCCAGCGTCCCACTTGCCGCATGTCATTTTCTTTCATCCCGCGCGTAGTAAGGGCAGGAGTACCGATGCGGATGCCACTTGGCTTCAGTGGAGGATTTACATCGAACGGGATGGCATTTTTGTTCACCGTAATGCCAGCGTCGCCCAGAGCCTTCTCGGCATCGCTGCCAAACATTCCCTGCGAAAATACATCTACCAACATGAGGTGAGTGTCAGTTCCTCCCGAGATGATGCGGAACCCTTCCGCTGCAAGAGTCTCGGCGAGTACCTTCGCGTTGCTGACGATCTGGCGCGTGTACTCGCGAAAGTCCGGCCTCATAGCTTCGAGGAAGCACACCGCCTTGGCGGCAATCATGTGCATGAGAGGTCCGCCCTGCATGCCTGGGAATACGACCTTATCAATGGCCGCAGCAAACTCCTGGCGGCAGAGAATCATGCCGGCGCGGGGTCCGCGCAGGGTTTTATGGGTAGTGGAAGTTACGACATGCGCGTGAGGCACCGGCGATGGATGCGCGCCGCCCGCGACCAATCCCGCAAGATGCGCCATGTCCACAAGAAAGAGTGCGCCTACTTTGTCAGCAATCTGGCGCATCCGCGCAAAATCAATGATGCGCGGATAAGCGCTTCCCCCACCGATGATCAGCTTGGGCTTTTCTTTTTCGGCCAGCTTTTCGAGATCGTCGTAATCAATGGTCTCAGTCTCTTTTGTTACGCCGTAGGGAATAACTTTGTAAGTCTTTCCCGAGAAATTGAGATGGAATCCGTGCGTAAGATGGCCGCCGTGAGCCAGATTCAAACCGAGAATCGTATCCCCGGGCTGCAGTACGGCGGCGAACGCTTCCATGTTTGCTTGCGATCCGGCGTGCGGCTGAACGTTGGCGTGTTCCGCTCCGAACAGTTGCTTGGCACGATCTCTCGCGAGATTTTCTACTACGTCAGCGAATTCACATCCACCGTAGTAACGCTTGCCGGGATATCCCTCGGCGTATTTGTTCGTGAACACCGATCCCATGGCTTCAAGCACGGCTTCGCTGACGAAATTTTCGGAGGCGATCAGCTCAAGTCCTTCATGCTGGCGGCGCACTTCGTCGTCAATGGCACTGGCGACAGTGGGATCAGTTTCGGCGAGCGAGCGGTACATCGGATTCTTATTCATGATGAATTTCCCAGGTGATTCGGCGAAATACGCGCAAATTAAAACTCGGTCATAAGGGATCCCGCGAGACCATTCTAAATGGACAATCCGCCGACGGCATACGAAACTGCCAAAGACGGCTTATGCAAGTTGAGGAGCCGCAGCCCGAACATTGTTGAAAGCCTTCCTCAAGAACGAAACTAAGTGATATCCATCCATATATTTGTATGGCGTTTCCCCGGTAGTGTAGTGGCCGCAAGGCAACACGACGACCTTGTGTTGCAGGTGATGACGCTGAAACTCCCGCACCACGTCGCGTGAGAATTCGGGCAAAAATGTGAGGTCGTATTTCGCGTAAATGATGAGGGAGTTCTTCCGCCAGCGTGAAAATTTATCGAAGTACGACATAGGACTGATCGCGCTCCACAGTCCTCGCAGCCGCTCCAAATCTATTTCGGTCTCGAGGCCCTGCCTGATGTGGCGGGTAGACTGTCCATGCCAGACCACGTCCGCGAAATATGTGGAGGCGTGATTGAAGGCTGCGACCTCTATGCGCTGGTCGTGCGCGGCGGCCAGAAATGCATAACACGAACCCAGACTGGTTCCCAGAATGCCGAGTTGATCGTATCCCTGTTGCTCGAGCCAGTCGAGACAGCAGCGAACGTCAATCACTCCCTGGCGGCAGGCATCAATGGTACGTGCAATATTGGCGGACACAGCATAATCAGCACGATTGATCTCCGGCGGCCGCCGAATGTCGTGGTAGGGCATGCTCAATCGAAGCGCCGAGATTCCAAAGCGGTTCAGCACCTTGCACAAGCTGTTGTAGGCGAGCGCGTCCGAATTCCAGTGAGGAAGAAGCACGATCGCTCGCTTCCCAGTAGATGGAAACCAGCGCGCGTTGACGTTATTGTTCTCAGGAAATGGAGTCTGCACCGGCGACGTAAAGCGCAGAAAATCCGCTTCCCTGCCCTTTACTTTCGCTTCCAGTCTCGGGTCGGGCACTTCGCGCGTGCTGAAGACTTGGACTCTGCGCCGTTCCAAACGGAAATCACTAGGCGTGTCGTAGGAAAAGAAATCGTCGCTGGCGGCAATAATGCGCTGATTGTAAAGTCGCAGAAATTGCTCGGCGTCGCCCGGAACATAAGCCGCCGGATGACCATTGCTGCACGGCCAGTCCTTCGCCCAATCCAGTCCCCACTCCAATGGACGCACCACGCGATTGTTATCAACCGAAGTTAGCCGTTGTTCCCAGTCGTACATCCATTGTGCGTAGCGCGAAGGCATCCCATTTCGAGCATATCAAACCACCGCAGATATGCGGTGCGGCAAGCAGCGAATAGCTGGGATTCGCGCTTAGAGGTCAATCTGTGTATTTTCTTGGGACTCGTTTTGAGATGTTGCACAGGATTTCATAAGGAATGGTGTCCGCAAGAATCGCATGCCGTTGGGCATCCACATTTAGGGAGCCCTGGGATCCCAGCAGAATCGCTTCATCTCCCACTGCGACGCCGGGAATGTCGGTCACGTCAATCAGTGTAAGGTCCATCGAAATTCTCCCCCGGATCGGAGCATAAATTCCCTTCACGATCACGTTCGCACGCGAGGACAGGCGGCGATTCAATCCATCGGCGTAGCCGACAGGCAGGATCGCGATCTTCGAAGGTCTGCTGGTTGTGAAAATGCCACCGTATCCGAGCGCTTGATGGGCCTTCACAGCCTTCACCGAAAGAATTTGCGTCTTCCATGTCAGCACAGGTTTGAGAGCCAAACTGCAATGCGCCTCTATTTGGCCGCCGCTTTTTTCGAATGGCAAATGATATCCGTAGAGCGCAATCCCGGGGCGCACCATTTGTTTTCTGGTCTCCGGACGCGAAATAATCGCCGACGAATTGGCAATGTGTATGAGAGGAGGGTTCATACCTTCGCGTCGAACAATCTGCTGCGCTTCCTCGAATCGCCGTAGCTGTTGCTGCGCTGATTCTGAATCCAGAACTTCGGAAGATGCGAGGTGCGTGGAAATACCTTCCAGAACAAGATGTTCGCAGGACTTGAGAGCCGCGCAAATATTTGGCAGCTCCTCCAGCGACGCGCCCAGTCTGCCCATGCCGGTGTCAATTTTCAGGTGAATGGATTGTCCTCGCACGGCAAACTTGGCGGCGGCTTCTTCAAGCAGCTCGATCTGGCTGACTTCCCACACAGTGGGTGTCAGTCCTAGACGAACGACGTCCTCTTGCTCACCTCGCCAAAAGCCGGTCATCAACAGAATGCGGGATGCGAGGCTAGCATCGCGGAGTGGAACGGCTTCGTCGAGCGAAGTGACCCCCAGCCACTTCGCCCCTTCGCTTTCCAGGGCTCGCGAGCACTCGACTGCGCCGTGGCCATAGGCATCGGCTTTCACGACCGCACAAATTTTCACGGTATTTCCGACATGCTGCTGGATTGAACGAAAGTTCGTCCGCAGATTTTCAAGCGAGACCTCGGCCCACGTGGGACGCGTCAGGCTTCGTTTGCTGATGGCTTGTGCGGACACCGGCTGATTATATCGGCTGGGGAATTCAGTGGACATTACCGGAGTGCTTCGCCGTTCGTAGAAGAAGAAATGCAGGGATCCTTCGTCGGAGGATTCTGCGCCAGCGCAGAATCCCGCTTCCTCAGGATGACATGGGTTACATCAAATGGCATACAAAAAAGACCGCGTCAGAGGCGGCCTTCTCGAGCTTTTGGATATGAGTGACCCGAATTATTTTGGAGTTGTGGTTGCGGGGGCTTTTGGAGCAGCTGGCTTGCTCGAAGCTGGTGCTGCTGACTTCGAACCTGCCCCGCTCGCCCCTGTGCCCGGCCTGGTAGCTGCGCTAGGCCTGGTTCCCGGAGGAGGAGCGGCAACGCCGGATTGCAGATTGTAGGCGTCAACCACTGGTTTGGTGATGTCCACTGAGGGTCCCGCCCATAGAACTGGACCATTGGGCCAGGGATTGGACGTGTCCATGATCAAGCCGAATCCGTTGTCGCCAGCATACTTCACAATGATTGGCGCCATTTTCTGGAGAATTCGCTGCGCAATTTCATTCTGCTGATTTTGTGCGTCATCCCGAGCATCCTGGACGGAACGCTCCAGCGACTTCTGTTTTTGCTCGATCTGCTTTACCAGCGTCCCACGAGAATCATCGTTAAGCTTTTCAC
>JBEEGK010000362.1:0-3338 GCA_041166845.1 Acidobacteriaceae bacterium | reverse complement strand
TGGACATTGCAAAGATGGCAGAGGCAAGGCAGAAGGACATGATCCCGCTCATGACCAGTGGCACGGTCCCTACGTTGATATAGCAACTGCCCGTGCGGCATCTCAAGCTTTACCCAACATCATCAATCGTTACGAGTGCGCCTGCGTCTAGCTGTGGAGATCAAACTGACCCACCACCAGTGTAATCCGGTCGTTTGACCGGATTACATAGCTTTGTTAGTTTGGAAGGTTTGGCATCCCGCCATCCGACCATCCTATGTGGTGGCACAGAAAGAGTTTCCCATGGCCTTAAAGTTTCGTGGAGTTGACTTCATCGAGTTTGACGGCTTGCTTAGTGATGACGAGCGGCTGGTGCGTGACACGTCACGCAAGTTTATCGAAGACAATCTGATTCCAATTATTGAGGAATGCAACCGCGCGGCGCGCTTCCCCCGCGAGCTGGTCACGCCCATGGCCGAGCTCGGATTTTATGGCGCCACCATCAAGGGTTACGGATGCGCCGGCATGTCGAACGTGGAATATGGAATCGTAATGCAGGAACTGGAGCGCGGCGATTCGGGACTCCGGTCGTTCGTCAGTGTGCATTCTTCCCTAGCGATGTATCCCATCTACGCCTTTGGAACCGATGAACAGAAAGATAAGTGGTTGCCCGCCATGCACAAGGGCGAAAAGATCGGATGCTTCGGCCTGACCGAGCCCGATTTCGGATCGAATCCCAGCGGCATGCGTACTCGCGCCAAAAAAGTAGGCGATGAATACATTTTGAATGGCGAGAAGATGTGGATTACTTCCGGTTCGATCGCGGACCTCGCCATCATCTGGGCCAAGGTCGAAGCCGAAGACAGTACAATTCGCGGCTTCATAGTAGAGACCGATCGTCCAGGATTTCGCGCTGAAGATATTCACGGCAAATGGTCGCTGCGAGCTTCGGTAACGTCCAGCCTCTCTATGCAGGACGTGCACATTCCAGAATCTAACTTGTTGCCAAAAACCGGCGGGCTCAAATCTCCGCTGATGTGTTTGAACCAGGCTCGCTATGGAATTGCGTGGGGCGCGGTCGGCGCAGCGATGGCGTGCTACGACTGTGCACTGCAGTACTCTCTCTTCCGAAAGCAGTTTCACAACGAGCCCATCGCCTCCCGCCAATTAGTTCAGGAAAAATTGGCCTGGATGATTTCAGAAATCACCAAGGCGCAATTATTAGTGCTGCAGGTTGGCCGCTTGAAAGATGCCGACAAGGTGAGGCCTGAGCACATTTCCATGGCAAAACGAAACAACGTTTGGATGGCATTGGAGTGTGCGCGCATGGCTCGCGATATTCTCGGTGCAAATGGAGTCGCGGACGAATATCCCATCTTCCGCCACATGGCGAATTTGGAGTCAGTGAAGACCTACGAGGGGACGCACGACATCCACACTTTGATTATTGGACAGAGTATTACGGGGATTGACGCGTTTTAAGTTAGAAGAAAAGCGTGCGCATTAAATTCCGTTGCTGCGATTTCGAATCAGCGAGAGAAATTCTGTACGCGTCTCATGCTCGTCGCGGAAGCATCCCAGCATGGACGAAGTAACGGTCGCCGAGTGCTGCTTTTCTACCCCGCGCATCATCATGCAGAGGTGCCGCGCTTCGATCACCACACCCACGCCCTGCGGCTCGATCACGTTTTGAATCGTTTCGGCGATCTGCGTGGTAAGGCGCTCCTGAATTTGCAGCCGGCGAGAAAATATTTCGATCAAGCGCGGAATCTTGCTTAGCCCGATTACCTTGCCGTTCGGAATATAAGCTACGTGCACCTTTCCGAAGAATGGCAGCATGTGATGCTCGCATAGACTGAACATCTCGACGTCCTTGACGATAACCATCTCGTCATAGTTCACGCTGAAAAGAGCGTTCTTCAGCATCGCTTCCGGATCTTCTTTGTACCCGCGAGTAAGGTATTCCCAGGCACGCTGAACACGATTTGGCGTTCGGACCAGGCCTTCGCGCGCCGGATCCTCGCCCAGGCGGACGATCATCTCGCGCACTAAGTCTTCCAGACTGGCACTGGTCAGCGTCGGTGCGTCAATTAGCTCGCTGTGGGAATCCTTTTTCACTGCCAAGCTCCCGCCTCTTCACTTCCGTATTTCGTCATGCCCAGCGTATTCGAAGGAATTCATCATAGTCTCTTCGATACGTACTTTATCTAGATGAGCATGGGTAAAGCCGCGCCGCAAAATATCGTCGATCACAATGCAGAGATTTTCAGTTGTTGGAACGGTATTTGCAAATTCCGGCAACGTATTCAGGTTTTGCAGGTCGAAACGCTCAGTAATTTCCTGATGCACGAAGCCATCCAAGTCCACCAGATTGCAAATCATTCCAGTAGTCCCGCTGACTTGCCCACTGACCGTTACTTCAAGCGCATAGTTGTGTCCGTGACCGTGCGGATTGTTGCATTTGCCATAGACCGCGACATTCTCCTCCGGCGACATTGAATCCATGTGCAAACGATGTGACGCGGAGAACATGTAGCGTCGGGTCATGTGGGCTTTCATTCTGCCCCTACTCTTCCCCGTAAAAATCTACGAACAGGTCTGGAGTTTCATACACGCGCACGCGATGGAGGCGCGCAGCGGTAAACGAGGGTGCCAGGCGTTGCCAAATCGCAATCGCGAGATTCTCGGTGGTCGGAAGTCGCTCCTTAAATTCTGGTACTTCTTTATTTAAGAAGCGGTGGTCCATAACTTCCATCACCTCTCGGTTCAGAATTTCCTTGAGATGCTTAAGATCCACAACGAATCCGGATCGAGGATCAACCTCGCCCTTGACCGTGACTTCGAGCGTGTAGTTGTGGCCGTGCCCGTTGGGGTTATTGCATTTGCCGAAAATACGCTGGTTCTCTTCTGGAGTTAAATCCGGATTGTGATAATAGTGAGAAGCGGCGAACTCAGCTTTGCGGGTGAGATAGACCAAAGTGCCTTCCTTCTTTGAAATTACTGTTGGGACGGCTCTGTGCGGACGTCCCGTATGATCTTTCCTTCCAAGTTACGCTGCCGCTGCGATGAGACGATCTGGATCGTAGGAGTAGATAAGAAAATACTGGCAGTCCGAGCAATGCAAGCAATCCTGACCTCCATCCAAAATGCGCCTTCGAGACTCTGCGCCGAAAACTCAGGTAGAGACCGACAAAGAGACCAGCGACAACGTAAACCGAAATTCGGTCGCCCTGTATCCAAAAGTAAAAACCGGCCAGCAAATTGCCCGACAACAGCACAAATTCAAAGAGACGGACCGTCGCCAGCCACAAGGGTGCCGGAAATAACAAGGCGAGGTTCTTTGTCCAACCTTCTCGAAG